>JARIAV010000310.1 GCA_029257685.1 Butyricicoccus sp. | reverse complement strand
CGGCGGCCAAAGAGCTGGAAACCTTGCGGTTTCCTCTGCCCTTTGGAATCCTCCCCATCCCTCTCCATCCGGTTTGCCTATCTGCCGCCGAAAGGGTGTGAAAGTATGACCTCCGCCACGGGCGGGTCTTCCGCAGTCGGATCGTTTCCCCGTCTTGCCCCAAGGGTGTGAATGTATGACCTCCGCCGCAGGGCGGGTCTTCTTCAGCCCTTTTACAAATTGGTGCGGTGCAGTCTGTTTTTGCCCCTCCATGAACGCTCGCGTGAACGTCGCCCAGCACCCAAAGCAGGAGCAATGGACGTTCGAGCACAGATTGCCAGCCGGAAGAATCCGCAGCATTGGAACAGTCCGACCAGTGCGCACACTGGTCGGCTCGTTCCAGATGCGGTAACGCGGCAGATCCCACAACCCAACGAAACCCTTGCAGCCGAAACGCAAAAAGAATTGCCAGTCCTGTATGTGTAAACAACGCCTAAACAGGTTGTATAATTGCAGAAACAGCAAGCACCAAAAGAGGCTCAATAAAACCCGCCTTGTGGCGGAGGTCATACATTCACACTCCTTGGGGCACTTCCGCAGAAACGAACCGACCTCGCAAGACCCGCCCGTGGCGGAGGTCATACTTTCACACCCTTTCGGCGGCACCAAGGTGAATCTGATGGAGAGGGAGTGTGGGATTCCAAAGGGCCTTGCTGAATCAGAAAACACCCCAGTGGGGTGTTTTCCAGCAAGGCTGTGGTCGACTTGTTCGACCAAGCCATAAACGGCTGTGCATTGCATTTTCAGCAAATAGAGCAATCAGCCCCGCAAGGTTCTACCCCTTGTGCCGCCGTCGCGCGGCCGCGACACGTTTCCCTGCTTCTCAAAGCAAATCTTTTTAGCAGAAAGGAAAACCCGACGGACTTCCAAAAAAACATTCCCTTTGCTTGAAAGCAAATCATTTTGCACAAATGGAACTGCTATCGCCGTTCCAAAAAAAGTCTCTCCTGCTTTCCGAAGCAAATCCTTTAGCAGAAAGGAAACCCCAGCGGATTTCATGATTTGACCACCAAAAATCAATATGATTACCTCCCCGACACCGGCGGAAGCTGTACGATTTTGGGCGCAGGCAGCGCAGCGGCAGTAGACTGTCGCACGATGAGCTGGGTATGCAGCAGCAGGGTGCTGATGGGCACCCCTGCAAGCAGGCTGGAAACGGCATAGAACGCACTCTTTCCGATCTGCGTGCGATCCTGCCGGATACTCGTAAGAGCAGGAGTGGTGTAGGCGCAGATGGGCAGGTCATCGAAACCAATGATACTGATATCCTCCGGCACGCGCAAGCCCAGCTCCTGACAGTGTACCATGACGGCATGGGCGAGCAGGTCATGACCGCAGATGATGGCAGTCACACCTGCCTGCAAGAGAGAGGGCAGGTGCTTTTGCAGGCACTCGGAGACGTAGACGGCATTTCCGGCGAGATGATGCGCTTCCGGCAGGTCATACTTGCGCAGGGCATCGAAAAAGGCACTGTGGCGCACATGGTTGACATAAGAGCCCAGCGTACCGCTCAGGAAACCGATGTGCCTGTGACCGAGCTGCTTGAGGTGGGAGATGGCAAGCTCCATGCCCTCGTTGTTGTCCACACCCACATAGCAGGTGGTGGGGTTGATCTTCACATAGTTGTCGAGCAGGACGGCGGGCGTGGTGCTCGTCTGCATCTGCCCGAGCCACGGATCGGACAGGGAAAGCCCAAGGAAGAACGCCCCTGCAAAGTTGTTTTTGAGCATATAGGCATCATAGGTGAAACCCGTCTGGATCGCGTCATCGAGCGGAACGACCGAGACGAGGAAGCCGGCAGGCTCTGCCGCCTTGCGGAAGCCGATGACGATATCGTAGCCGAAGTCGCTCGGCTCGGCGTAGAGCATGTTCTTGATGAACAGACACAGATGCTTTGCCTCCTGCTTGCGCGGACGGCGCGTATAGCCCAGCTCGACCGCCGTTTCCAAAACGGTTTTTCGTAATGTTTCACTTACATCGGCGGCACCGTTGAGCGACTTGGAGACCGTGCCCTTGGAGATATTCAGTTTTTTTGCGATATCTTCGATCGTGGCCATGAAAACCTCCACTGGATCGGAAAATTTGGGAACGCCCTGCGATCCATGCTGTGTTTTTATTATACTGCAAACCGGCAGGCAAATCAATTGCAAGTGCAGGGATTTCTCGATCCCTGCCAAAAAGAGGGCGGAGCGGCTGACGGGCACAGGGGTAAAAAGCGACAAAATCAGGCGTGCGCGGTTGTGTAGAACGTGGAAATTCGGGCAGGGGCGAAAATGGGGTTGACGGCGAGGGGAGGGGTGGAGTATCATAAGGGTGACGAAACTTTACGAAACTTAAAGGAGGCGGCAGGGATGCAGAGCGGCATCGATTTTGGCGGCAAGGCATTTGCAAAGCGTTTCCACTATGACGGGGACGACCTTGGGGCGCGGCTTTGGGAGAACGGCACGGTGTTCAAGCTGTGGGCACCGACGGCGGAGCGCGTCACCCTGCGGCTCTATGCGAGCGGTCACACGGGGGACGCATGGCACACAGCGGAGCTCACGCGCGGTGACAGGGGCGTCTGGAGCTGGCAGACGGCGGAGCGGCTGGACGGCGTATACTACGACTACGAGGTGACGGCAGGCAGGGTCAGCCGCCGCACGGCAGACCCCTATGCACGCGCCGCCGGACAGAACGGCTGGCGCAGTATGGTCATCGACCTCGCCGCGACCGATCCCACAGGCTGGGCGGACGACCGCGCCCCCGCACGGCAGGCGGAGGATATCATCTATGAAGTCCACGTCCGCGAATTTTCATGGGCGGAGAGCGGCGGCTTTCCGGCGGCGGTGCGCGGCAAATATGGGGCGTTCTGCGAGACGGACACCACGCTCTTTGCCGGCGGCAGCCAGCCGACCGGCATCGCCTATCTGCGGCGGCTGGGCGTGACCCATATCCAGCTCATGCCCGTCTATGACTTTGGCTCGGTCAATGAAGCAAAGCCGGACGAGGGCTTCAACTGGGGCTATGATCCGGTCAATTACAACGTGCCCGAAGGCTCCTATGCGAGCGATCCCACCGACGGCGCAGTGCGTGTGCGCGAGCTCAAGGCACTGGTGCAGTCGCTCCATCGGCAGGGCTTCCGCGTCATCATGGACGTGGTGTATAACCATACCTACAGCCGCGATTCATGGCTCGACCGCACCGTTCCCGATTATTACTACCGCGCATGGGAGGACGGCACCCCCTCGAATGGTTCGGGCTGCGGCAACGACCTTGCGAGCGAGCGTTCCATGTGCGCCAAATATATTCTGGATTCCGTCCTCTACTGGGCGGAGGAATACCACATGGACGGCTTCCGCTTCGACCTCATGGGGCTGCTCGATGCCGCCCTCATGGAGCGCATCCGCGCCGCCCTCGATGCGCGGTACGGGGCAGGGGAAAAGCTGGTGTTCGGCGAGCCGTGGGCAGCAGGACGGACGGCGAACCGCCATCGCACCCATCTTGCAAACCAAAAGTATCTGAAAAAGCTGAGTCCGGAGATCGGCGCATTTTCCGACGGCGTGCGCGATGCCATCAAGGGCAGTGTCATGGAGGCAGGCAAGGCAGGCTTCGTCAACGGCGCACAGGGACAGGAGCACCGCATCATCCAGAGCGTGACGGCGTGGTGCGGCAGCCGCTTCCGCGCCCCCTCGCAGTCCATCACCTATGTATCGTCCCATGATGATCTGACGCTCTGGGACAAGCTGGTCTATACCCTCGATCCCAAGCTGCAATATGACACGCCCACGCCAAGGGTCCTGCGCGCCAATCGGCTGGCGGCGGCGATCTGTCTCACCTGTCAGGGGCGGCTGTTCCTGCTCTCGGGGGAGGAATTCGGGCGCACCAAGCACGGGGACGGCAATTCCTACCGTGCCCCCATCGAGGAGAACCGGCTGGACTGGGCGCGTGCGTGGGAGTATCAGGCACTGGTGGACTATTACCGTGGTCTCATCGCCCTGCGCAAGCAGCTTCCGGCACTCTGTGACAAGCGCGAGACGGCAGGTGCGCGGCTGCTGTGCGCCGAGGTGGTGCGTCCGCGCTGCGTGCGCCTGCTGCTCGACAACACGGGCGGCGCATGGGATACCCTGTGCCTCGTCTACAATGCGTCCGCGCACCCCGTACCCGTGGAGGGCACGGGCTGGGAGGTGCTGGCGGACGGCGAGGACAGCTTTTTATGGCAGACCCCAACGCCCGAAGCACACCCCGTGGCACAGCCTGCGTCTGCGCTCATTCTGGGCAGACGGGGCAGATAAGGAGGAAAGACGATGCGATTTGTTTATGGCGCACAGGATTTTCACGACGGCATCCGCGGACAGGAGGGCTGCTATCTGCTGACCAACGGTCTGGGCGGCTTTTCTTCCCAGAACCTCATCGGGGGCGCGAGCCGGAACGATCATGCCGTGCTGATGGCGTGTACCGAACCGCCCAACCACCGCTGGAACCTGATCCACCGGCTGGAGGAGCAGCTGGAGGTCGGGGCGCACGCGGCGCACCTGTCCAGTCAGCAGCTCGCGGACGGCACGGAGGAGCAGGGCTGGCGGCAGCTGTCCACGGTGGAGGTGGACGGACTGCCCCAATGGCAGTTCCGGTTCGCAGGCGTGACGGTCACCAAAGTGCTCGCGCTGGGCTGGGAGGAAAACACCCTTGCCGTGCGCTATCGGATCGAGAACGAGAGCGCAGACCCCTGCACCCTGACCGTCGTTCCGTGGATGCAGTTCGTGCCCAAGGGGGAAGACCTCTCCCCGACGCAGACCTTTCAGTTCACGAAGGATCGGGTCGAATCGGCAGGACTGCGGCTGTATGTGCGCACAGGAGGGAGGACGAAATCCTTCCCCACGCGGTATCAAACGCTCTTTTATGCGTATGATATGTGTGACGGACGGCGCGAGACCGGACGCGCGGCGGCAAACCATGCCGTTTTCGTCACGGTCGCGGCAGGCAGGAACAAGACGCTCGATGTGGTGTACGCCCTCGATGCCACGCCGCCCAAGGCGGCGGCGATCCTGCGGCAGGCGCGGAAGCGGTGCCGTGACTTACAGGCGCAGAGCGGACTTCGCGATCCGGCGGCAAGACAGCTTGCCCTGAGCGCGGACGCCTTCATCGCGCGGCGCGGCACACACAAGACCATTCTTGCCGGCTATCCGTTCTTTGCCGACTGGGGGCGCGATACCATGATCGCGTTTGCCGGCTGTACCCTGTCCACGGGACGGTATGCCGATGCGCGCGACATTCTGGAGACCTTTGCACGGCACGAGCGGGAGGGGCTCATGCCCAACCTGTTCCCCGAGGGCGAGAACGCGCCCCTCTACAATACGGCAGATGCCGCCCTGCTGTTTTTGAACTGCGTCTGGCTGTACTTCACGCGCACGCACGATCTCGCATTCGTGCGCACGCTGTTCCCCGTGATGGAGCGCATCGCGGCAGGCTATCAGCGCGGTACGGCGTTCGGCATCCACATGGACACGGACGGGCTCATCTGTGCCGGACAGGGGCTCGATCAGGTGACGTGGATGGACGTGCGCATCGGAGAGGTGCTGCCCACGCCGCGCCACGGCAAGCCGGTCGAGATCAACGCCTATTGGTATAACGGTCTGCGCATTTTGGAACGGCTCGCGCCCCTGTGCGGCGGCGACGGTGCGCAATACGGGGCACTTGCCGCGCAGGTGCAGGCGAGCTTTGTGGAAAAATTCTGGCTGGAGGAGGGCGGATATCTGCGTGACCTCGTATCGGGGACGGACGCGGACACACAGATCCGGTGCAACCAGATCTGGGCACTGTCCCTGCCGTTCACCATGCTGTCCGAGGCGCAGGAAGCACGCGTCTTGCAGACGGTGACACAGCATCTCTATACACCGGTGGGACTGCGCACGCTGTCCCCCGCAGACGCCCAGTTCCACCCGAACTACGGCGGCGCACAGGAAACGCGCGACCTTGCCTATCATCAGGGCACGGTGTGGCCGTTCCCGCTCGGCGCATATTACCTCGCCTGTCTCAAGGTCTATGGGAAGGCGGCAAAACGAACGGTCAGACAGCGGCTGACCGCGCTTCTCCCCGCGCTGCGCGAGGGCTGCGCCGGACAGCTGCCTGAGATCTATGACGGACGGACACCGACCGCTTCCCGCGGCTGCTTCGCGCAGGCGTGGAGCGTCAGCGAGCTGCTCCGCGTATATGAAGCATTGGAACGAATGGAATAAGGAGAAACGAAATGGAACAGAGATTACAGGATATTTTGAACGAACGCTTCGGCAAGACCCTGACGGACGCCTCGGATGCCGAGATCTACCTTGCGCTCATGCTGTTCACCAAGGAGCGCGTGGAAGCCATGCCCCGCAACACCGGCAAGCGCAAGCTGTACTATGTATCGGCAGAGTTCTTGATCGGTAAGCTGCTCAGTAACCACCTCATCAACCTTGGCTTGTTCGACGAGGCAAAGGCACTGCTTGCGCGGTACGGCCACGACCTCGCGGCGATCGAGGAGCAGGAGAACGAGCCCTCCCTCGGCAACGGCGGACTCGGACGGCTCGCGGCGTGCTTTTTGGACTCCATCGCGACTTTGGGACTGTACGGCGACGGCGCAGGGCTCAATTACCATGACGGGCTGTTCTATCAGCGCTTCCTGCACGATCAGCAGTGCGAGGAGAAGAACCCGTGGATCACACCGGAAAGCTGGCTGACCGATACCGGCGTGCGCTTCACCGTGCCGTTCGGCGGCTTTTCGCTGGAATCCGTCCTGTATGATATCCGCGTGTCCGGCTACCAGAGCGGCTCGAACGTCCTGCATCTGTTCGACACGCCCACCGTGGACGAATCCATCATCGGGGAGGGCATCTCCTTCGACAAGAGCGATATCGCACGCAACCTGACCCTGTTCCTGTATCCGGACGACAGCGACGAGGCAGGCCGCCTGCTGCGCGTGTACCAGCAGTATTTCCTTGTGAGCAGCACGGCACAGCTCATCCTCAAAGAGACCAAGGAGCGAGGCTGTGACGTGCGCCGCCTGCATGAGCATGTCGCCGTACAGATCAACGATACCCACCCGACCATGATCGTTCCGGAGCTCGTGCGCCTGCTGACCGAGCAGGAGGGCATGACGATGGACGATGCCATCGCGGAGGTGGCAAAGACCTGCGCCTATACCAACCATACCATTCTGGCAGAGGCACTGGAAACATGGCCGATGGACTTCATGCGCCGCGCCGTGCCCCAGCTCGTGCCCATCTTCGAGGAGCTTGACCGCCGCGCCAAGCAGGTGAGTGCCGATCCGCGCGTTGCCATTCTGGACGATCAGGACCGCGTGCACATGGCGCATATCGATATCCACTACGGCTACAGCGTCAACGGCGTTGCCGCCCTGCATACCGAGATCCTGAAGGAGACCGAGCTGCACCCGTTCTACGAGCTGTATCCGGAAAAGTTCAACAACAAGACCAACGGCATCACCTTCCGCCGCTGGCTCATGCACTGCAACCAGCCGCTGACCGCGTATCTGGAAACGCTGATCGGGCCGGACTTCCGCAAGGATGCGGACGCACTCTCCAAGCTGCTCGCCTTTGAGACGGACGAAAGCGTCCTGCGCGCGCTCGATGCCATCAAGCAGCAAAACAAGCGTGCGCTTGCCGCGTTCCTCAAGGAGACACAGGGCGTGACGCTCGACCCCGATTCCATCTTCGATATCCAGATCAAGCGGCTGCATGAGTACAAGCGGCAGCAGATGAACCTGCTCTATGCCGTGCATAAATATCTGGAGATCAAGGGGGGCAAGATCCCTGCGCGTCCGCTGACCATGATCTTCGGCGCAAAGGCAGCACCGGCATACACCATCGCAAAGGATATCATCCATGCCATCCTGTGCCTCGGTCGGGTCATCGAGAACGATCCGGCAGTGCGTGACCATCTCAAGGTGGTCATGGTGGAAAACTATAACGTGACCAAGGCGGAAAAGCTCATTCCTGCCTGTGAGATCTCCGAGCAGATCAGCCTTGCTTCCAAGGAAGCCTCGGGCACGGGCAATATGAAGCTCATGCTCAATGGCGCGGTGACGCTGGGCACACGCGACGGCGCAAACGTGGAGATCGCGGAGCTGGTCGGGGAAGACAACATCTATACCTTCGGCAAGTCCTCTGAGGAGGTCATCCGTCTGTATGCCGAGCACGCATACTGCGCGGCGGATCTCTGCAAAAACGATGCACACATCGCGCAGCTCGTGGACTTCCTCGTGGGCGAGGAAATGCGGTCGGTCGGTGACGCGGCGCATCTGGAACGCCTGCACCATGAGATCGTGAGCAAGGACTGGTTCATGACACTCCTCGATCTTGCGGAATATATCACGGTCAAGGAGCGCATGCTGGCGGACTATGAGGATCGCATGGCATGGACGCGCAAGGCGCTGGTCAACATCGCCAAGGCAGGCTTTTTCTCCTCTGACCGCACCATCGCGGCATATAACGACGAAATCTGGCATCTGTGAGGTGAACATCCGTGAAAGAAACCGGTATCCTGATGGCGGTCTCGTCCCTGCCTGCGCCCTATGGCGCAGGGGATCTGGGACGGAGCGCGATGGCATGGGTCGACCTTTTGGCACAAAACGGCGTGACCATCTGGCAGATCCTGCCCCTGAGCCCGACAGGGTATGGCAATTCGCCCTATCAGCCCTATTCCTCCTTTGCGGGGGACGAGCTGTATCTGAGTCTGGAAACGCTCGCGGCAGAGGGGCTGCTGCCCCATGCACCAGAACCGTTCCGCGCAGACAGCACACGCGTTGCCTATGACGCGGTCCGCGCGTGGAAAGAGCCGTTTTTGCGGCAGGCATACGGCAGGTTTTCCCCTGACGCCGACTTCGAGGCGTTCGCCGCGCAGGACTGGGTGCGGTCGTATGCCGTGTTCCGCGCGTTCAAGAAGGCGAACGGGGGGCAGTGCTGGCTCACGTGGGAGCCGTGGCAGCGCGACTGGCCCGCGGCACAGGGCGGCGATCTCGCGCCCTATGCGGAGGAGATCGGCTTCCAGACCTTCCTGCAATATATGTTCGCGCGCCAGTGGCAGACGGTGCACGCCTACGCAAACGAAAAGGGCGTGCGCATCCTTGGGGACGTGCCGTTCTATGTGGGTGTGGACTCGGTGGACGTGTGGGCAGGGCGTGAAAACTTCCTGCTGGACGCGGACGGACACCCCACGTTCATTGCAGGCGTGCCGCCCGATTACTTCAGCGAGACCGGTCAGCGGTGGGGCAACCCCATCTACGACTGGGCGCACATGGAGCAGGACGGCTTCCGCTTCTGGAAAGAACGCATCGGCTACAATCAGACGCTTTTCGACATCATCCGCATCGACCATTTCCGCGCGTTCGATACCTTCTGGAAGATCCCTGCAAGCTGTCCGACGGCAGTGGAGGGCGAATGGATCGAAGCCCCCGGCTATGCCGTGCTCGATGCCCTCTATGCGACCATCGAGGGGCTGACCCTTGCCGCGGAGGATCTGGGCGACCTGCGCCCCGAGGTGCTGACCCTGCGCGACCATTATCGGCTCAAGGGGATGAAGGTGCTGGAATTCACCCTCGACCTTTCGGGCAGATACGCACGGGACGGGGGCGCACGGCGAGCAAACCAGATCCTCTATACCGGCACGCATGACAACGATACCCTGTACGGCTGGTATGCGTCCCTGCGCACGGCAGAACGGCGCAAGCTGCGCCGCTGGCTCAGACGGCAGGGCTTCGCAAACGGCACGGTCACGGACCGCCTGCTGGCATACGCGCTTTCCGATCCGTCCGAATGGGTCATCCTGCCCGTGCAGGATATCCTCGGCTTGTCCGGCTGGGCGCGTATGAACCTGCCCAGCACGGTCGGCTCGCCCAACTGGGAATGGCGGCTCGCAGACCAGACGGCGGCGGCACACGCCCTGCGCCGCCTGCGTGCACAGATCCTGCACCGCCGCACGGACGGCACGGCAGAGGAGGTGGAACGATGAACCTTGCAGGCGTATTCCATCGGGCGTGTGCGCCGTTCAGCTATGCGGTCTGTCCGGATACCCTTGTCCTGCGGCTCCAGACCGATCGGGCGGTCGAGCGGGTGTTCCTGCATTGGGGAGACCCCTTTGAAGCCGGCATCCTTGGCGGTGCGGAGGGCTGGACGGGACAGCGCATGGAGATCACCGACCGGCAGCCGCTGGACGCGGTGTGTTGGTGGACGACCGAGCTCCAGCCGCCCTATAAGCGGTGCCGCTATTATTTTGAACTGCATCAGGGGGACGAGGTGTGGCTGTACGGAGAGGACGGCTTCCGCACACCGCAGGAGGGACAGCCTGCCGGATTCTATCAGCCGTGGCTCAATCCGGTGGATATCCCGCAGCCGCCCGCATGGGTGCAGGATACCGTGTGGTATCAGATCTTCCCCGATCGCTTTTGCCGCGGCAGCGAGGCACCGGCACCGACCCCGTGGCGCACGCATGGCAGCGTGACGAACGGGGAACGGTTCGGGGGCGACCTGCTGGGCATCGAACAGAAGCTGGATTATCTGGCAGAGCTCGGCATCAACGGACTGTATCTCACCCCCATCTTTGCCGCAGACTCCGTACATAAGTATGACACGCGCGATTATGAGACGGTCGATCCCGATTTCGGCACCAATGACGACCTGAAACGGCTGGTACAGCGTGCCCATGCCGCAGGCATCCGCGTCATGCTCGATGCCGTGTTCAACCATTGCGGCGCATCCTTTGCGCCCTGGCTGGACGTGCAGGAAAAGGGCAGGGCGTCCGCCTACTGGGACTGGTTCATGGTGCATACATGGCCCATTCCAACGCCGCCGCGTGATACGCGCGACCATCGCTATGCTTCGTTTGCCTTTGCCGACAATATGCCCAAGCTCAACACCAATAACCCTGCCGTCATCGCGTATTTCTGTGACCGCTGCGCGGATTGGGTGGAGACCTATGGCATCGACGGTATCCGCTTCGACGTGGGCAACGAGATCTCACACCGCATGGTCAAGGCGATCCGACGGCGCGTGCACGCCATCCGGCCTGATGTCTATCTGTTGGGCGAGATCTGGCATGATGCATCTCCGTGGCTGGAGGGGGACGAGTATGACGCGGTTATGAACTATCCCTTGCAGCAGACGGTCGCGCGTTTCTTTGGTGACCGCCGCCGCACGGCGCAGGCACTGGGCGGAGACTTGCAGCGATGCATGGATATGTACCGCAGGCAAACAAGGGACGTGCTGTTCAATCTGTTCGATTCGCACGACACCGACCGTCTGTACACACGCGCAGGCAGTGAGGATGCCTTTTTCCAGCAGATCGTTCTGCTGCTGACATTGGCAGGCAGCCCAAGCCTGTATTATGGGACGGAGATCGGTCTGGAGGGTGGACACGATCCGGACTGCCGCCGCTGTATGCCTTGGGACGCGCTGGACACGCCGGAGAACCGTGTGCGCCGCGCGCAGGTCAAGCAGCTGATTGCGCTGCGTCATGCCTTGCCGGAGCTGCGCGGTGGTGGGATGGAATTTGTGGAGTGTGCGCCGGATCGCCGTTGGGTGTGGTATCGGCGCGGCACGGTCACGGTGCAGATGAATTGTGATGAAATGCCGTGGGAGGTTGGGGAAACCGGAGAGACCCTGTTTGCGCGTCATTTGGCAGGGGGCGTGCTCCAGCCGGGAGGCATTTCTATCCGCATGAACTGCGGAGGGGTTGGAGATCCGTAGGATTTTCTTTTCTGCTAAATGATTTGCTTCAAGAAGCAGGGAAACGTGTCGCGGCCGCGCGACGGCGGGGGAAATCTATGCTCGCACAGACTGCGGAGGGTTTGGAATGTCCGTTGGATTTTCATTTCTGCGAAATAGGCTTGCTTCAAAGCAAGGGGAGAAGTGTCGCGGCCGCGCGACGGCGGCATAAGGGCTGGAAACCTTGCGGTTTCCTTGCCCTT
>JARIAV010000298.1 GCA_029257685.1 Butyricicoccus sp. | reverse complement strand
ACTCCCTCACTTATCATATCATCAACCTGCGCAAAATTCAAATAAACTCCACGCATTTGCAGTGCAATACTTCGTACCACATGGATGTAGCGCATGACCAGCTCCTGCTTGATCTCATGTTTGCCGGTACGCTGGTATTCTGCAACCAATTCTTCTGCACTCATCTGTTCCCATTCGGACACATCTCTCGCCCCCTTCCCCGTCAGGCAGCCTGCTTACATCGTGATATTGCCGATCGCCTGGATCTGCACCGTATTCACGATCTCATTGAAAGAAAGTACATACATACTTGGGAAGAACTGTTCGATCAGACGTGCCAGATATACGCGGATGATATGGCTTGTAAGAATGATCGGCGGCTGAGAAAGATCGTTGAACTTCTTTACGTTTTCGCTCAGCTGTGCGATCATCTTTTGCAACAGCTCCGGACTGAGCGCCAGATAAACACCCTGCTCATTCTTGGTCAGGCTGGCAATGATTGCACGTTCGACCTCAGCATCGAGTGTAACGACACGAAGCTGCCCATCCACACAGAAGCGTCTTGTAATGGTACGCTTGAGCGCCGTACGGATATTCTCTGTGATCATATCACTGTCATGCGTCACAGCAGCACTCTCGATGATACATTCCAGGATCGTTCCCAGATCCTTGATCGGGATGCCCTCTTTGAGCAGGTTGGACAGGATCTTCTGGAAACCTGCATAACTGATCACATTTGGAAATGCTTCTTCCACGAGTTCTGGAGACGTTCTCTTGACCGTCTCCACAAGCTGCATGGTCTCAGCACGGCTCAAAAGCTCATAGGTATGTTTCTTGATCGTTTCAGACAAGTGCGTCATCATAACAGAGAGCGGATCGATGACCGTATAGCCATAGATCTCTGCCATCTCTTTATTTTCAGGCAGGATCCATTTGGACGGGATTCCATAGGCCGGCTCGATCGTCTCGATGCCATCGATCTCACCTGCCGGATTGGAGGGCTCCAGTGCCAGATAGTAATCGATCAGGATCTCACCGCGTGCAACTTCTTCATCCTTGATCTTGATGACATACTGATTCGTGCCCAGACTTGCCGAGTCACGCAGACGGACGGACGGGATGACGAAGCCCATGTCCTGCGCATACTGCCTTCGGAAAATCACGATACGGCTGATCAGCTTACCGCCGCTCGACTCGTCGACCATTGGGATCAGACTATATCCAAAGTCCATTTCGACTGGTTCGACTGTGAGCAGTGAGTAAACATTGTTGACATCCTTATAGAAATCTGCCTCATCTGGCGGCGCGGCTTCCATTTCCTCCGCTGCTGCCTGTTGCTGTGCTTCTTCTATCAGTGCTTCCTCCTGACTTTTCTTCATGGAGATTGCACTGTAGCGGCTCAGCAGAATCAGACCTGCAGCGATGATGAACAGCTGTAAATGTGGTGTATTTGGGATCACACCAAACATTGCAAGCAGTACACCTGCCATCATCAAGGCCTGTGGCTGTGCCATGAACTGCTTGATGACGTCCTTATTGAGGCTGCCCTCAGATACTGCACGAGTAACGATCATACCTGTTGCGGTGGAGATCAGAAGTGCAGGGAGCTGAGAAACCAGACCGTCACCGATCGTTGCGATGGAGTATACATGAAATACTTCACCGATCGGCATACCGCCCTGCACCATACCAATGATGACACCTGCAATAAAGTTGATTGTTGTGATGATGATGGACATGATCGCATCGCCCTTAACGATCTTTGTCGCACCATCCATTGCACCATAAAAGTCCGCTTCTTTTTGTACTTTATAACGGCGGATGCGTGCTTCCTGTTCGTTGATCAGTCCGGAACTCAGATCCGCATCGATCGCCATCTGCTTACCGGGCATAGCATCCAAGGTAAAACGTGCAGCGACCTCAGATACACGCTCTGCACCCTTCGTGATGACAATGAACTGTACCAAAACAATGATAAGGAAGATCAGGACACCGACGATGATATTGCCCTGAATTACAAAGTTACCAAATGCTTCGATGACCTTACCGGCTTTACCACCCTGTGTCAGGATCAGACGCGTGGAGGAGATATTCAGACCCAGTCGAAATAAGGTCGTAATGAGCAAGAGCGAGGGGAAAATAGAAAATTCCAGCGCCTCACCAATGTTCATTGTGATCAGCAAAATGATCAGCGAAAGGGTAATGTTGACGATGAACATCGCATCCAGCATCCCTGCTGATAGTGGGATCAACAGGAATAGGATGACGACGACCACGAACAGCGATATGATATTGTCAAACAGTCTTTTCATTCACGTCTCCTGGTCATTGGTTTCAAACATTATTGAATCAGCTTATGATTATTGAGCTTATATACATAAACAAGGATATCGGCGATCGCACCATAATGTTCGGGTGGGATCTGCTGTCCGATCTCGGTCTGTGCATAGAGGGCACGAGCGAGGGGACGGTTCTCAACCACCGAAACATGGCTGTTCTCCGCGATCTCTACGATCTTGAGCGCGATATGATCGGCACCCTTCGCGACCACGACTGGTGCGTCATCCTTCTCCACATCATAGCGCAGTGCGACTGCGAAGTGAGTCGGGTTTCTGACAACCACATCAGCCTGCGGAACCGCCTGCATCATACGGTTTTGTGCCATACGACGCTGCATCTCCTTGATCTTACCCTTGATCTGCGGATCACCTTCCGTTTGCTTATATTCTTCTTTAATTTCCTGCTTACTCATGCGGATCTGCTTTTCATAGCTCCACCATTGGTAGAAAAAGTCGAACGCCGAGATCACGATGAAGGCCAGACCTACCTGCAGGATCATATCCATCACGATCTTCAGGATATAAGCAGTGGAAGCATTCAGATTTGTATCCAGTGTCTTGGCAAACATCACAAGATGCTTGAGCACAAAGCTATAAATCATATAGAGCAGGATACTGATCTTGACGATACCCTTCAGTACCTCCATCAAACTTTTCCCTGAAAACAGACGACCAAATCCTTTTAAGAGACTCAGTCTGTCAAACTTCGGCTTCAAATTTTCTACGGTAAACATCGGTTTTGTCTGCGCGATCGTCGCAACGATCGTTACAAGGATCGCCGTTGCCATCATGGGACCCGCACAGATTGCGACCAGATAGGAAAACCGAACGACCAGCTCACGCCCGATCGTCTCGTTCAGCTTTCCGGTCTGTTCGATCATTGCAATACACTCTCGCAGGAATGCGGCTGCATTCTGATAGATCATTGGGAAAACGACCCGAATGATCGCAAAGCCGGCAAGCAAGGTTGCTACCACGACGATATCACGGCTTAAAAAGATATTACCTTTCTTTCGCTCGTCTCGCCGCTTTTTCGGGGTCG
>JARIAV010000279.1 GCA_029257685.1 Butyricicoccus sp. | reverse complement strand
GCGATCTCAAAAGTCGTGAAATGATTTCCTGAACGGAGGAATTTGCAGATATGAAAGATGGTTTTCTAAAGGTTGCGGCTGCAACACCGCGTATCCGCGTTGCAGACTGCGCATATAATACCGCGCGTGTGGAAGAGCTCATCGCCGCGGCAGCAGAGCAGGGGGTCTCCCTGTGTGTATTTCCGGAGCTTGTGCTGACGGGCTATACCTGCGGCGATCTGTTCCAGCAGGAGGCGCTGCTGCAAGCCGCTGAGGAAGGGCTGACCCGCATTTTACAGAGCAGTGTACGGTTTGCGGTCGTGTTCGCGGTGGGGCTGCCTGTGCGGCTGGACAACGCACTCTATAACTGCGCCGCCATCTGCTATAAAGGAAAGCTCCTTGGACTGGTTCCCAAGCAGAACGTACCCAACTATGGTGAGTTTTATGAAGTGCGTCATTTCACATCCGGTGCGGGGATGCCGACACGGATGGTGCACCTGTGCGGACAGGATGCGCCCTTGGGCACAGACCTGCTGTTCCGCTGCCGCACCATGCCGGAATTCGTGATGGGGTGTGAGATCTGTGAGGATCTCTGGGTACCGCAGCCGCCGTCCGCACAGCTGGCACAGGCAGGCGCGACCGTCATCGTCAATCTTTCCGCTTCCTCGGAGCTGGTCGGCAAGGCAGGCTATCGCCGTCAGCTGGTCGCAGGACAGTCTGCGCGGCTGGCGTGCGGCTATTTATATGCAGATGCAGGCTTGGGCGAATCGACACAGGATCTCGTGTTCTCCGGCCATGACCTGATCTGCGAAAATGGGGCGGTGCTGGCAGAGTCCGAACGCTTCACCACCGGTCTCATTGCAACCGAGCTCGATCTGGGACGGCTTGCCCATGAGCGCCGCCGCATGAATACGTTCCGTCCGGATCACAGCCCCATGACCGAGATCTGGTTCGAGCTGCCCCTGCATGAGGTGAGCCTGACCCGTCCCTTTGCACAGAAGCCATTCGTGCCTGCAAACCATGCGGAACTGAACGACCGCTGTGCCGAGATCCTGCACATGCAGGCGGCAGGGCTTGCGACCCGTCTGCGCCATACGCGCGCAAAGGCGGCTGTTCTCGGGCTTTCGGGCGGCTTGGATTCCACCCTTGCCCTGATCGTTACCGTACACGCCTTCGACCTGCTCGGCTGGGAGCGTTCGGGCATCCATACGGTCACGATGCCCTGCTTCGGCACGACACAGCGCACCAAGAGCAATGCGGAGCAGCTGGCAGAGGCATACGGCACGACCCTGCGGTGCATCGATATCAAGGCGGCGGTGACACAGCATTTTCTGGATATCGGTCACGATGCGGACAAGCTGGATGTGACTTTTGAAAATGCGCAGGCACGCCAGCGCACCTATTTGCTGATGGATATTGCCAACCAGCTGGGCGGCCTTGTCATCGGTACGGGCGATCTGTCCGAGCTTGCGCTCGGCTGGGCGACCTATAACGGCGATCACATGTCCATGTATGGGGTCAATGCGTCCATCCCGAAAACGCTGGTGCGCGATCTGACCGCATTTGAAGCCGCGCGTGCGCCTGAGGAGCTGCGCGAGATCCTGCTCGATGTACTCGGTACGCCGGTATCCCCTGAGCTGCTGCCGCCCAAGGATGGGGAGATCAGCCAGAAGACAGAGGAGCTGGTCGGGCCGTATGAGCTGCATGACTTCTTCCTTTATTATATGCTGCGCTTTGGATACCCACCGCACAAGCTGTACCGCGTGGCGGTGCACGCCTTTGAGGGAGTGCATGACAAGGCAGTCGTGAAGAAATGGCTCGTGACTTTTATCCGCCGTTTCTTCACCCAGCAGTTCAAGCGCTCCTGTCTGCCCGATGGCCCCAAGGTCGGCTCGGTGTGCCTGTCGCCACGCGGTGATTGGCGTATGCCGTCCGATGCTGTGAGCGAGGTCTGGCTGCGTGAGGCTGAGGAACTCAGCTGATCCCAAAACAGAAAACCGTATGCGCGTCCTGTTCGCTGATCCTGCGAGCGGGACGCGTTTTTTTCTGCACACATGGTATTGTAAATATGGATTATCAACTATTAAAATAACGCAATTATAATTGCTGTAATAAAAATACAAAACGTATAAAAATGGAATTATTTCACGGTATAAAATACATATTTGTCATGAAATACATAAAATAAATGACAATTGATTACGCTTATGTTACACATGGGGTGTAAAACTTGAATTTGAAAAAATGTTTTGCTATCATAGGAGCATACACAAGGTGGGGATCCCCACAAGAATAAAAGGAGGAAATATTCCTATGAAGAATCTTAAGAAGGTTCTTGCTATGGTACTGGCTTTCGCTTGCACATTCACAATGTTCGCAAGTGCAAAGATGTACGAGGATGTCCAGCCGGGCACCGAGTTCTCTGAAGCTATCACCATGCTGTCTGATCTGGGTATCATCCAGGGTAAGACCGACAACAAGTATCATCCGGAAGACACCATCACCCGTGCAGAGGCTTGCGCCCTGATCGCTCGTCTGATGACCGGTGACCCGAATGCTGCTGGCTTCAACGGCGCACATCACTTTAAGGACGTTCCGGCTGGCTTCTGGGCTAGCTCCGCGATCGGCTATGCTGTAGTAAACGGCATTGCAATCGGTGTGGATGAGGCTGGCACTCGTTTCGAGCCGAACCGCCCGATCAAGGACAAGGAATTCGTAACCATGGTCGTTCGTGCTCTGGGTTACGAGACTCCGGATATGCGCAACAACTTCCCGTTCGGCTACATGTCCGCTGCAAATGCAATCGGTCTGCTGCAGGACGTTAAGATGGTTCCGGAGACCGACGCACTCCGTGGAGAGGACGCTCAGGTCATCTACAACGCAATGTTCGTTGACTACGCTCGCGGCGCAAAGCGC
>JARIAV010000256.1 GCA_029257685.1 Butyricicoccus sp. | reverse complement strand
TGCGTTCTTAACGGACTCGACCACATCGAACGCCCCTGGTGCAAAGCCACGTTCATCGATGCCGATATAGGCACGGTCGAACCACCCCTTTTGATCCAGATGCGCCACGAGATCCTGAAGGAAGATGGTCCAGATGCGATTGTACTCTGCACTGCCTACGCCGCCAATACTCTCAAAGCTCTGTGTCTGGAGCTTGCCTGCTTCATCATAGTACTTGAAGCTGTTATGCCACGGTGCGATACTGAACATGACGATCTTGTCGCCCAGTCCCTGATCCAGATTGAACTGCACCCAAGTATCGAAATGTGTATAATCAAAAGAGAATTCTCCCTTGCTGTTCTTTGTCCAGCGAACCATAGAGGGATAGATGGGGCTTTCTTCCGTATTATGGCTGCTCCATGTCTGTCCCTTCCAAGATTCCTCTACAATGGTGCTGTAGATGGTATTGCCGCCGATCTCCTTATAGATCTGCTGGCTGGACTCCAGTACCTTCAAATGTTCCGGAGAGAATGGTTCTACACCATAATATTCCGCCGATGCGTAGGGATGATGCCAAAACTCAATGCTGAATCGATCCTTGAATGAAGTTGCATCGGGCAGGACTGCATCCTGCACCTCGATGGCGTAGGTAAATGTCATTGGCTCCTTGATGCCATCTGCCGTCACCTGAAGGGCTGTGGTATACACACCCGCCTTTGCATCTGTCGGAATGTTGAACTCGACCCAAACCGGCTGTACTTCATTCCAGCCAATATCCATCGGGGTAGTCTGGTACAGGATATCTGAGCTCTCTGCACGGTTTTTCTCAGTCACTTCTGGGACCGGTGCATTCGGGCGATCACTGCCATAGCCAAGGAACGGCCCTGTATAAGCCAGTGTGGATTTGACAAAGGTTGCTGTCACGTTATCTGCTGGGATCTTATGTTCTCCGGATACCAGATCCTGTGTCTTGATGGTCACATTCTTGAGCATGGAATCTTTGGAGATCAGCGCAAGCGCAGAGACTGCTTTATCATTCTTCCATGCACTCAGCTTGGACTCCTTGACCTTTTTCATACCAGCTACTTCCGAATAGCGATCCTCAGTGTACTGGGTGTCGATATCCACGATGCTGCCATCCAGATTTGGTACATTGACCTTGACCTCCACAGGGATCTTGCGATCGACCAGCTTCGGATAGGTCTTGGACTTGACCGTGATCTCGGTCTTGCCTGCCTGATTTGCCATCATGCGTCCGGTCTTTGCATCGACCGACACGATTTTTTCATCTGCTGAGGCAAATTCCAGATCTTCGATCGCGGCATAGCTCGGAGTCACAGTATATTCCACCGCCTGCTTCTGCCCCTCACCTAGTGTATAGGACTCTGTTTTCAGCTTGAAATCAGTTGCTTCATACGGCTTGTGGTGTACGACGACCTTGCCGCAGTCCATGATCTTACCTTCACCTGTTCCAAGTGCGACTGCCTTCATCGTATACGTCTTGCCCTCGTCCAGACCATCAAAACTGTGTACCATTGCAGGCTCTATATTCTTGTCTGCATGGTGGCTTACGATAACAGGTTCCTTGACCGGCTTGTCCGAGCCTTTTTCAAAAATGGTGTAGGATACGTCACCATGCGGCTTATTCTTGCCTGCCCAAATATCGATCCGGCTTCCAACAAAATCTACCTGATACCAAATGCTTCCCTTCGGGAACTTGGTTGCATCATCCGACCAGCAATGCTGTTCGTCGCCCACTTCCGACCAGCCTTTTTCCGAGAACTGGAAGCGATTGACCTCACCCTCCTGTTGGGTATATGGGATCTCTGTCTGTTCCAATTTCTCCACAGCCGCACCATAGACGCGCGCGCAGGAAACCTGTAAACCATGCCCCTGCTTCCCCTGTGCCATGCTGACCTCTACCGTATGGGACTTGTTTTCCAGCCCCTGCACAGCATAGAGCACAACCTCCTCTTTGTTGTTTCCTTTGATCTCTTTTTCTTCTGTCTTGCCATCCAGCTTGAAATTCATATAGGCATCACTTTTGATCCCAACAAGCTCCACGCCGGTTCCCTCAAATGTAAAGGAATAGGTCTGTTTGGATGCAGCATCCGGTGTCTTGTTCCAAACCCAGTGCTGCGTTGCGACCGCATCGCTACTCCATTTTCCTTCCTTCGTATCTGCGACCCAGCCAGTTTCCCCTGTTGGCTGTTTGTCTGTATCCATGCCGCCCTGATAGGTGAAATAATTCTTCTGTGAATCGTCTGTCACCGTATCATCGACTAAAATATAGTCTGGCATTTTCTCCGCCTTGTCCGTTGTGCGTTCCAGCGCATAGGCTGTTTGTGCGGTCATCAGCATACTGCCTGCAAGGGTAACGCCAAGGACCCTCTTCCAGAATCTTTTCTTCATAACAAACCTCTCTTTCCACCTGCAGTGTTCCTGCACAGGTCGAAATAGATTATACGCTTTTCCGCAAAGATTTACAATTTCTTCCTGCATCATCTCAATATTTTTATTATATTTTACAGATTTCCTCCCTGTTTTTCCATATATGTAACAAAATAAATTTCATATTCATCAAAAATATACCGATCCAACTTGTAGAAAATGTACAAACTGGATCGGTAATACATCCTACCTCATACAGGGTATCCTTCAGCCTACCCTTTCCAGAGAAATACAGGGATCGGCGGATCACCGGCGCGGTTTGCCCAATCTCCCACCAATACAGAAAACTGCTTATCGTCAATGGTTTTGAGATATGCTAAAATCGCGTCACGTTCCGCATACCCATTCGCACCGCCATAATAGATCGAAAGGCTCATGATACCACCGGGCTTGAGCAGGCGCAGTCCGGCTTCGATCGCTGGGATCGAGCTTTGCTCAGTAGTAAAGATGTTCACATCCCCACCCGGCAGACGACCGAAATTGAATACGATGCAGTCCACGCTTTCGGGCGCGGCGTACTGTTCCAAGTTTGCATGGCTGTCTCTTATGACCTGTGCACGGAGCCCGCGTGCATGCAGCAGGGCTTCTGTCTGTGCAATGGCACTGGTTTGTACATCGAACGCCAGCACTTTCCCCGTTGATCCGACCAGCTCACACAGCAGCGCGGTATCCCGACCGCGGCCAGCAGTCGCATCGATGCAAAAATCGCCCGCCTTTACCGATCGTCTGATAAAGTCATGCGCGAGTGACAGTGTATTGTATCCCATGGATCCATTCCCCTTCCTGTTCCGTCATTGTATCAGATTTTCCGGTACCACGCAAATAAAACTGGCACACGCTTTTGCATGGTGCTATAATAAAGAAAAATCATTCCAAAGCAAAGGAGCTTTTTCTTGATGCTGAACCCTACCGTATTGGAGCTTGGACAAAAACGCTCTACCATTCGTGAGCTTTTCGCATTCGGACAACAGCGTGCCGCGATCGTTGGCGCAGACAATATCTTTGACTTTTCCATCGGGAACCCCAACGTACCTGCCCCAGATGCGGTCAGGCAGGCGATCCTTGAGATCCTGAGTACGGAATCTCCGGCGCAGACACATGGCTATACAGCAGCGCAGGGTGCAGATCCCGCGCGCACTGCGATCGCAAGTGACCTCAATGCACGTTTCGGCACAAGCTACGGCGCGCACAACCTCTATCTGACCGTCGGTGCTGCCGCCGCACTCTCCATCTGCTTCAAGACCCTGACCACCTCTCCACAGGATGAATTCATCGTCCTTGCCCCCTACTTCCCCGAATATCTTGTGTTCATCGAGCAGGGCGCAGGCGCGAAGGCAGTGGTCATCCCCGCGCAGACCACGGATTTCCAAATCGATTTTGAGGCCCTGACCCAGCGCATCAACCCAAACACACGCGCCATCGTGGTCAACTCTCCGAACAATCCTTCCGGCGCAGTCTACACGCCGGAGACCATCCAGACCCTCACCGACCTGCTCCGTGCGAGATCCGCCGAGATCGGGCATCCCATTTTCCTCATTTCCGATGAGCCCTACCGTGAACTCGTATATGATGCCGATACGGTCGTTCCGTTCCTGCCGCGTTATTACGAAAACACCCTTGTGTGCTACTCCTATTCCAAGTCGCTTTCCCTGCCCGGCGAGCGCATCGGCTATGTGCTGATCCCCGATTCTGTAACGGATTTTGAACAGACCTATGCTGCGATCTGCGGCGCAGGGCGCGTCCTTGGCTATGTCAATGCGCCCAGCCTGTTCCAGCGCGTCGCGGCACGGTGCAGCGGTCTGACCGCGGATCTCTCCATTTATCGCAAAAACCGTGATCTGCTCTATGACGCCCTGACCGCCTATGGCTATTCCTGCGTCAAGCCCAAGGGGGCATTTTATATGTTCCCTCAGGTTCCCGATCTCGATGATGCAGCATTCTGCGAGCGTGCCAAACAGCGCGATCTGCTGGTCGTTCCGGGGCGTGATTTTGGCGCAGCCGGACATATCCGCATTTCTTACTGCGTCCAAACCGAAACCATTGAACGTGCACTCCCACTGTTTGCGCAGTTGGCACGATGAACCACAAAAACGACGGATGAAGCACCATCCGTCGTTTTCTATTATGTGATCTCTTTTTTATTGTAGATATGAACCGAGATCGTGACAGAGATGGTAAGGATGGCAGCCGCCGCAAGCATCAGCAGCCACAATTCCGGACGCATCGCATCTGTCATGCTGTCCAGCAGGTGCTCCAGAAACCGTTCTGATCCGTGTGAAAGGATACCCGAGCGCGATACGAGTACCGGAACACCAAAACACAGCAGGAAAACCGATCCCATCGAGACGAAACGCCCCTTTTCTACCCCCAGCCAGATCAAAAACGGGATCTGCAATGCCGTGATGATGACCCCCATAATACCCATTACAAAAATTTCCTGTATGGAGATCTCAAGTACCGGTAAGGTGCTCCAAGTCTGCAAGACCAGCAGGAATACAGCCGGAAGCAGGGCACAGAACAAGGCGATGAGTGCCAGCATATATTTGCTGATGACGATCGCACCCCGTTTGACCGGCATACATACCGCCATACGATCCCAATGACACTGTTCATCTACCGCAAGTGCGCTCACAGGCATCATGATACAAACCACCAATGCAAGGGCCATGAAAAAGCCACTGTTCCCTGCATAGATCCCAATGATCGTATAAAGCACCAAAAATCCAACATAGGTCAGGATACTCTTTTTGAGACTCAGCACATCTTTCAAAAGCAATGCACCCATTGTTCATTCCTCCTTCGCTGCAAAGAGCAGCAGTTCATCCAGTGTAACGGGATCGACCGGCAAGCCGGACGGGATCGCGTCACGTTCCACCAAGGCCCGTATCTCAAACTTTCGGCGGTTCACGCATTGTACCGCCTCCGGCGGCAATGTATGCAGCGTTTTTTCATCGCAATGCAGGATGGCATAGCGAGAGAGCAGGACATCCTTTTCCTCGCTGAGATACACCTTGCCCTTGTGCATCATGGTGATATAGTCGCAGATCTTTTCCAGATCACTTGTGATATGGGAAGAAATGAGGATCGCATGCGTCTCATCCTGCATGAAATCATAAAACAGGTCGAGGATCTCGTCGCGTACCACAGGATCGAGCCCGCTCGTCGGCTCATCGAGGATCAGCAGCCGGCTGTCATGAGACAACGCCGCCGCAATGCTGAGCTTCATACGCATCCCGCGGGAATAGGTCTTGATCGGCTTCTTTCGCGGCAGGTCGAAGCGTTCCAGATATCCCTGATAGGCAGATTCTGACCAGGTTCGATAAGAAGCACCCAAAATTTTGCCTGCATCCTGTGCGGATAATGTCCCGGGAAAACAATTCTCATCAAACACAACGCCGATGTGTTCAAAGTCCGGAGTATCCTCTTTGCCAAATACCTGAATCGTTCCGCTGTCCGGATGGAGCATGTGCAGGATGAGACGGATGGTCGTCGATTTTCCCGCCCCATTTTCTCCGATCAGTCCCATCACGCTGCCCATCGGCACAGAAAAAGTGACGGAATCCAACAAAAATGCAGGATATTCCTTACATACATTCTCTAATTTGATTGCATCCATGGTCATTCTCCTTTCGCAAGCAAGTCGAGCATTTCATGCAGCTCCCGTTCGGACACACCCGCCTGTTCTGCAAGGGTCAGGCACGCGGTCAGGTGTTCTTCGATCTGCCGCAGGTTTTCCTCTTTGATGAGTTCCAAGTTGGGCTGTGCCACAAAACAGCCCTTTCCGGGTGCTGTTTCTACGAACCCCTCACGTTCCAGCTCCTCATACGCGCGTTTTGTCGTGATCACACTGATGCGAAGATCCTTTGCAAGCACACGCATCGAGGGAAGCATTTCCCCTGCCTTGAGTTCTCCGGATAAGATCAGTGCTTTGATCTGCTCTGTGATCTGGTCGTAGA
>JARIAV010000233.1 GCA_029257685.1 Butyricicoccus sp. | reverse complement strand
TTTTCATGCAGCTCAAAATACTGACATTCCGGGCACAGATAATGGGGCGCAAGCGAGTTTACCTCCGTGATATCGGACAGGAACGCCACCAGAGACGAGCCGACCGATCCACGCGAACCGACCAGATAGCCGTCCTTGAGTGACTTGGTGACCAGCTTCTGTGCGATGATATACATCACATCGTAACCATTGCCGATGATGGATTTCAGTTCTCGGTCGAGCCGCTCCTGCACGATCTCCGGTAAGGGATCGCCGTACATGCGCTTTGCCTTTTCGCGGCACATGGTCTCCAGTTCCTCCGCCGAGCCTTCGATCTTCGGCGGATAGTTCTCTCTCGGAATGGGACGAATGGGTTCGAGCGAATCTGCGATCTTGTTCGGGTTGGTGACCACGACCTCATAGGCGCGATCCTCGCCCAGATACGCAAATTCCTCCAGCATCTCCTCTGTGGTTTTGAGGTAAAGCGGTGCCTGATTGTCTGCGTCTGAAAAGCCCTGCCCTGCCATCAGGATCCGACGATAGGCCTCGTCCTCCGGATCGAGAAAATGTACGTCTCCCGTGGCACAGCACGGCTTGCCGATGGCATCGGCAACGCGCAGCACCGTACGGTTATAGTCGCGCAGCGTCTCCTCATCCTCTGCAATGCCCTTGGCGATCATAAAGCGGTTGTTGTCGATGGGTTGGATCTCCAGATAATCATAGAAGTCCGCAATGCGTTTGAGTTCTTCAAACGGCTTGCCCTCCACAACGGCATGGAACAATTCACCGGCTTCACACGCGGAACCAAAGATCAATCCCTCTCGATGTCGGATGAGCTCAGAGCGCGGCATCAAAGGGCGTCGATAAAAATGATCCAAAAAGCTGTATGAAATCAGCTTATACAGATTTTTGAGCCCGACCTGATTCTGTACCAGAATAATAAAATGATGACGCGGCAGATTTTTGAGACCGCCCTCCTTGGCACGCAGTCCGGCAAGCACAGGGTTGATGTCTGAGATCTTGCGCACGCGCTGTTCGATCTTGAGCTTGTCCATCAGCTTGATCCAGATCCGCGCCAGCACGGCGGCGTCCTCACTTGCTCGATGGTGCTCAAAGGGTCCCACCTGCAATTCCTTTGCCAGCACATTGAGCTTAAAGCGGTTCAGATGGGACAGCAGGATACGCGACATCTCCAGCGTATCGATATAGGTGAATGCCCGCTCGATGCCGAGCCGCTTACAGGCGGCATTCAGGAAGGACATATCGAATCCGGCATTGTGTGCTACGAGTACCCGATCGCCCGCGAATGCAAAAAAGCGTTCCAACGCATCTGCAAGCTCAGGCGCACCTGCTACCGTCTCATCCGAAATCCCTGTCAGATCGGTGATTTCGGGCGGAATGGGCTTGTGCGGATTGACATAGGTTTGGAAGGAGTCTCGGATCTCGCCATCGCGTACCAGAACGGCGGCGATCTCCGTGATCTCCTCCGTTGCCGGTTTGAGCCCCGTTGTCTCAAGGTCAAACACGATGAAGTCGCCATCCAAGCCGCCATCTGCTGTACCACGCACGACAGAGACCTCTGCCGCATCGTTTACATAGTACGCCTCCACGCCATACAGGATCTTGGGGAATTCCTCCTCCTTGCCATCCACGACGTGCAGGGCGAGCGGGAAGGCCTGCGCGCATCCGTGATCGGTGATCGCCATAGCGCGCCATCCCCACTGCTTACAGCGGTTGATGAGGGCCTTGGTATCCGAAACTCCATCGAGCGCACTCATATTCGTATGCAGATGCAGCTCTACGCGTTTTTCCGGTGCATTGTCCATGCGGATCTTCTTCTTTGCCTTGACGATGGCGGTGGGTTCCAGAATGCTTTCCTTTTCGTAGGTATCAAAGCTGATCTTTCCCTGTACGATCAGATGCATCCCTGTCTTGATGGCAGATACCAGATCTTCCGCCTGTTCCTTTGCCATAAACTTGGAAACACGGATGGAATTGGTGTTGTCTGTGATATCGAACGCCAGCTTGATCCATTCCTTGCCGCTTTTTTTGCTCACGATCTCACGGTGATCGACGAAGAACACATCACCCTCTATGGTCACGCGGTCGAATGCCCCAAGTGCATCGCGGATGGCAACCGCCTCCTCCGTATACAGCTTTCCCAAAATCAGATTTTCGTCTGCCACCTTTTCGACCTTGGGTCTGTGATACCCTGTATCCTCGCGGATCGGTCGAGATTTGAGCGCTTTCTTGTTTTTTTCCTCCATCGGGTTGGAGACCGGCATGGATTCTGCCGCTGCTTTGAGGATCGCAGCGCGTTCTTCTTTTTGTGCGGACAGGATCTCCTTGACTTTTTCATCCGCAAAGGGGACAGCTTCGACCACGACATGGCAGCCGGTTTCTGCCGCGATCTGCTCCTGCATCTGCCGGAGCGCGACAGAAAAGTAGTTCCGCGCAGTCTCTCCCATGGAGATCCGCAGATGTTTGTTTTCTGCAAGCTCCCAATGGCTGTCCGCGAGCAGACCGGCTGCCGACGGCATGCGGTGGCACAGATCGGCACGCAGCTGTTTCAAATACGGCTCGGAAACGATACTTTCTGCATAACGCGGAGAAATCGAAAAACGTGTCAATCCATAGACATCTGCGATCTCTTTCCCCAGTCCGTCCAGATGGGCCCGTGCGACCGGAGCATCGTATGCCACATGACAGATCATCTGCTGGTGGTCATGACTGACGGCAAGCGAGCGCACTTCTCCCAGCATGCAGTCCTCATATTGTTTGCTGTTGCAGCGATCAAAGAGTTCTGAAAGCAGCTTTGCCATAAATATAACTCCTTAAAACATAAGATAGGGCAACTTATCAGCTACCCCATCCATTTTCACTCATATTGTTCGATTTCCTGCATCAAGGCCTCTACAAGCTGCTCCTGCGGCACCTTGCGCAGGATCTCCCCCTTGCGGAAGATGAGCCCGACCCCATCACCGCCTGCAATGCCGAGGTCGGCTTCGCGTGCTTCCCCGGGTCCATTGACGGCACAGCCCATGACGGCAACCGTCAGCTTCTTGCCGTGGATATTTGCGACGCGCTGCTCGACCTCTTTGGCGATGCCGATCAGGTCGATGCGGGTACGGCCGCAGGTCGGACAGGATACGACATTCACGCCGTCATCGGAAAGCCCGACTGCTTTGAGGATCGCCTGTGCCGCGTGGATCTCCTTCACGGGATCGTCCGTCAGGGAAACGCGGATGGTATCCCCGATGCCCAGCGCAAGCAGACCGCCGATGCCCGCCGCCGACTTGATCGTGCCCATATATTCCGTGCCGGCCTCGGTCACGCCCAGATGCAGCGGGTACACACTCTTTTCGTGTGCGAGCTGGTACGCCTGCATGGTATAAGGGACAGAAGATGACTTCATGGACAGACAAATATCATAGAAATCAAACTTTTCCAAAAGGGAGGCATGGTAGAGCGCACTCTCGACCAAGGCCTCCGGCGTTGGTGCGCCATACTTTGCCAGAATGCTCTTTTCCACCGAGCCTGAATTGACCCCGATCCGGATCGGGATCTGCTTGGCACGCGCCGCCTGCACGACAGCCTTCACGCGGTCATCCGAGCCAATGTTGCCCGGATTCAGGCGGATCTTGTGTACGCCTGCCGCGATGGAATCGAGTGCCAGCCGATAATCGAAATGGATATCTGCCACGACCGGAATGGGCGAGCCGCCGCAGATGGTTTCCAGCGCACGCGCTGCCTCGGCATCTGGTACCGCACAGCGCACGATCTGGCAGCCTGCCTCAGCAAGGGCGCGGATCTGTGCAAGGGTCGCCTCGGCATCCCGCGTGTCCGTATTGGTCATGGATTGTATCGCGATGGGCGCACCGCCGCCGATGACGGTCTGTCCCACATGGATCTGTCTTGTTTGTTTTTTTGTCATCGTATTTTTCCTCCTGCACTCAAAGCAGTCTCAGGATATCCTGTCCTGTGACATACAGGATGAGTGCAAACAGTGCGCATAAACCAGCCATATTGACATAGCCCTCCACCTTACGGTCGAGCGGCTTGCGGCGGATCCCCTCCACCAGCAAAAACAGCAGTCTGCCGCCGTCCAGTCCCGGAATGGGCAGAAGGTTCATGACGCCAAGGTTGATGGAAATAAAGGCAAGCAGTGCCCAGAACGGGCGCGCTCCTGCCTGTGCCGTCTGTGCGGTCACCGCAACCACACCGACCGGACCGGAAAGCTGGTCAACGCCGACCGCACCGGAAAACAGATCGCCCAGCGAATGCCAAACCATGCGTGCATCATTCGCAGAAAGCACCAGCGCATAGCGCAGATGTCCAAGGGGCGTCAGCTCCTGTGTGGCAAAGTGGAAGCCATAGCCCTTCCTGCCCTCGCCGAGATCCAGATCGTTCTGCAAGGCGAGATCCTTGATGAGCAGGCGTTCCCCGCCGCGCTTGACCAGAAAATCAAATTTGCCATCTGCCGCACCACGGCGCAGACCCTCGGAGACATCTCCGCCTGTCCAGATGCGGTAGCCGTCGATCTTGAGGATGCGATCGCCAGCCATCAGTCCCTGTTCTCCCTCGAACGCAAACCCCTTCGCAAAGGATTCGATCGTTGGCAGTGCTTCCTGTGAGGTGCTCCATGTGAGACAGAGCACGATCAGGAATCCCAGTACGAAATTCATCACAACGCCTGCAATGAGCGTCACAAAGCGCACCAGCCAAGGCGCATTGCCAAAGGCGCGCGGATCATCCGAGTCCTCGTCCTCTCCGCGCATGACACACGCGCCGCCGATGGGCAGGAGACACAGACAGTAGTTGGTCTCTCCGATCTGCTTTTGCATCAGCTTGGGCCCCATGCCGATCCAGAATTCGTCCACCTGCACACCGCCGCGCTTTGCCGCGATACAGTGCCCAAACTCATGCACCATAATGAGCAGGCCAAAGCCCAAAAGCGCGATCAGGATCCAAAATACGTTTGCGATCATAAAAAATCAGTTCACCTCATTTTCCAATGGTTCACGGCCGCGCGTGCTGCGCGGTCACTCTCTAGTATATCGTCCAGCGTCGGGGTTTTCTGAAGGGGTACTTCGTCCATCGCCCGTGCCACGAGTTCCGGGATCTGCCAGAACGGGAGCGCATCCTGCAGGAACAAGCCGACAGCTGCCTCATTTGCGCCGTTCAGGATCGCACCCAGATTGCCCTTTTCCCGCGCGGCGCGCCGTGCCAGTCCCATAGCAGGAAATGCCGCATCATCCGGAGAAAAGAAGGTCAGCTTCCCGACCTCAGCAAGTGAAAGGCGTGGTACTTTACAGGTCACACGCTCCGGATAGGTGAGCGCATACTGAATGGGCAGACGCATATCCGGCAGTCCCAGCTGTGCCAATACGGCACCATCGGCAAACTCGATGAGGGAATGTATGATGGATTCCCGATGCACAACGATGTCGATTTTATCTTCCGGCAGGCTGTAAAGCCACATGGCTTCGATGAGCTCCAAGCCCTTGTTCATCATGGTTGCCGAATCGGTCGTGATCTTCGCACCCATCGACCAGTTGGGGTGCTGTAAAGCCTGTTGCCTTGTCACCGTTTTGAGTTCGTCTGCGGTCTTGCCAAAGAACGGGCCGCCCGATGCCGTCAGGATGATACGCTCCAAGGCGTTGCCCTGTGCGCCCTGCACACACTGAAAGATCGCGGAGTGCTCCGAGTCCACCGGCAGGATCCTGACGCCGTACTTTGCCGCGCTGTCCATAACGAGCTGCCCTGCACATACTAAGGTTTCCTTATTTGCCAGCGCAATATCCTTCCCTGCGCGGATCGCGGCAAGGGTAGGCAGCAGCCCCACCATTCCTACGACCGCCGTTACCACGGTATCGCAGTCCGGATGGGTCGCCGCTGCGATCAGTCCGTCCATACCGGACTGCACCTCGATCCCTGTATCGGCCAGCGCGATCCGAAGCTGCTTTGCCGCCGCTTCATCGAACGCGACACACAGTTTCGGCTTGAGCGCGCGCGCCTGCGCTTCCAGCAATTCAATGTTGCGGTTGGTCGTCAAGGCGACAACTTCCGCGTCGATGGAGGACAGGATATCGATGGTCTGTGTGCCGATCGAACCGGTTGCCCCCAAAATAGAGATCCGCTTTTTCATTGTATCACCTTTTCTTCTCCAATATTACACACCGGCAAGCAATGCGACGGATAAAACCAGTTCGATGACCGGCGCGACAAAGATCACGCTGTCAAATCGATCGAGCACACCGCCATGCCCCGGAAAAATATGGCTGTAATCCTTGATGCCGCTCTTTCTCTTGATGATGGAGAACGACAGATCGCCAAGCTGTCCGATCGCAGCCCCAGCTGCGCCCATGACAGCCGCCCCTGCATAATGGATAGACAGCCCTGCATAGTGGTTCATGAGGAACACCACGCCCAGCATGATGACCGTTGCACCGATCACGCCGCCGATCGCGCCCTCGACTGTTTTCTTCGGGCTGATCACAGGCGCGAGCTTATGCTTTCCAAACGCCATGCCTGCAAACAGCGCACAGGTATCTGACCCCCACGCGGCAACCAGTGGAAGCAGGACGAGGAACGCGCCGCCCTCCATCTCAAAAATACGCCAGAGGGAGAGGAGCAGATAAGGCAGGATCAGACCGCCTGCAAGCCCTGCCATGACTTCTTCCGTGCGCACCGTGTCATGATGCCGCAGCAGGCAGGCGAACAAGCCAACCAGCAAAAACAGCATCACGAACCGCACGAACTGTGTCTGAAACAGTTCGATATACGCCCGAAATTCAGATTCTGTGAGGCTGACAGAACCATGACTGCCTCCCAAAATGAAAAATTCAGTGCTGCCAACTGCCTGCGGTGCAAATCGTCCGCCCATGAGGGCAGGTGCAGGCAGCAGCATTGCAGACGGGAGACAGATCATGAGCGCATACGCCGCCGATGCCGTGAGTGTGACCTGCTGCATCGCGCGATTTTTGACAAGTCCCGTTGGAACGATCAGCTCATAAGACGCGCACACGCACAGCGCCGTGATGGTCAGCGCCAGCACGACAGGCGGCAGCACATAGAGCGCGAGCAGGACGAACAGGAACCCGCCTACGCCAAACAAAACTCTTTGTTTCATGGTCACACTCCTCCAAATCTGCGGGAACGCCGGTTGAAGTCCTCGATCGCGGCGTCCATGTGCTCAGGCTTGAAATCCGGCCACAGTACATCTGTGAAATAATATTCCGCATAGGCAGACTGCCATAACAGGAAATTCGAGGTGCGGATCTCGCCCGACGGACGGATGATGAGGTCAGGGTCGGGCATGTGCGCAGTATAGAGCTGCGCCCCGATGGTCTCCTCGGTGATCTCCTCCGGACGAAGCGTCCCCTCGGCGACCTGCCGCGCGAGTGCCTGCACCGCATTTTTGATTTCATCCCGTCCGCCATAGTTGATGCAGAGCGAAGCGGTCGCCGCCTGCTCTCCCAGCGTATCGGCAAGCGCGTGTACCTCGTCGATCTGCCGGAGCAGGTCGGGCGGCAGGACGGACAGATCTCCCAGAACACGCACGGCAACACCGCGCTCGACCATCGTTTCTGCGGCTTCGCGCAGATAGGTACGGAACAGGTTCATGAGTGCATCGACTTCATCCTGCGGCCGCTTCCAGTTTTCGGTCGAAAAGGCGTATACGGTAAAATACTGTACGCCGATATCCTTGCAGTAGGTCGCGATCGTGCGGAAGGTCTCCGCACCCACCTTATGCCCTGCCTTGCGCGGCAAGCCGCGTTTTTTTGCCCATCTGCCATTTCCGTCCATAATGACGGCGATATGGCGTGGTACATCACGCACCTGTGTTTGTTCCTGTTTTCCGGTGAACCGGTCAAAAATCCCCATGCTTGCACCTCGTGGAAAGGGGACGGCAACGCCGCCCCCCAAATAATTCATTCTCTGTCCGACGCATCAAACTTCCTTGAGTTCTGCGCTCTTCTTTGCAACGATGCCGTCGATCTCCTTGACATACTTGTCTGTGATCTTCTGGATCTGCTGCTCGCCGTCCTTGACCTCGTCCTCGGTCGCCTCGTTCTTCTTCTTGAGATCCTTGAACTTGTCGATGGCATCGCGGCGGATGTTGCGGATCGCAACCTTTGCATCCTCACCGATCTTGGAGCACTGCTTGATGAGCTCCTTACGGCGTTCCTCGGTCAGCGGCGGGAAGGTCAGACGAATGACCTTGCCATCGTTCTGCGGATTGAGGCCCAGATCGGAGGTCTGGATCGCCTTTTCCAGCTCACGCAGGATGGAAGCATCCCACGGCTGGATCTGCAAGGTACGCGGATCAGGCGTGGAAACGGCTGCGACCTGCGGCAGCGGGGTCGGAGAGCCATAGTATTCTACGGTCAGCTTATTGAGCACCGCCGGATTTGCGCGGCCGGCGCGGATAGCGGACAGCTCTTTGGACAGGACATCGATGGTCTTGCCCATTTTTTCTTCGTGCTGCTTGATGATCTCTTTCATTTACAGTTCCTCCTTGACGAGCGTGCCGATCTGTTCGCCGGTAACGGCACGATAAATATTTTCAGGGTCAGACAGTGCGAATACCAAGATCGGGATATGGTTATCCATCGAGAGGGAAGTTGCAGTGGTGTCCATGACACCGAGCCCCTGATTCAGCACGTCCATATAGGTGAGCTTTTCATATTTCTTCGCGTCCGGATTCTTCGCCGGATCGGAATCGTACACGCCGTCGATGTTCTTCGCGAGCAGGATGACCTCTGCGCCGATCTCAGCTGCACGCAGAGCAGCCGCGGTATCGGTCGAGAAATACGGGTTTCCCGTACCGCAGCCAAAGATCACGACGCGGCCCTTCCCGAGATGGCGTGCCGCCTTGCTGCGAATATATGGCTCTGCGATCTGGTTCATTGCGATGGCGGTCTGCACGCGTACCTCACAGCCGCGCTGTTCGAGCGCATCTGCAAGAGCCAGTGCATTGATGGTGGTTGCAAGCATCCCCATGTGGTCTGCGCGGGTGCGCTCCATGCGTCCGCCGCCGTCCTTGACACCGCGCCAGAAGTTGCCGCCGCCCACAACGATGCCAACCTCACAGCCAATGTCCGCACAGCGCTTGAT
>JARIAV010000148.1 GCA_029257685.1 Butyricicoccus sp. | reverse complement strand
TGCCCTGCCTGCGCGAGCATTTCATCCGATTCCTTCGGCCCCGGTGTGTCCGGTGTGTAGGGGTCCGGCATACGATCCCCATACGCCTGTTCGATCGCATCCACGAACTTCCAGCTGGTCTCGATCTGATCCCACTGGGAGAACCAGGCACGCTCATCATGGAAGCAGGCCGTGAGCAGACGTTCATACGCCTCCGGTGTATTGATGCGGTTTGCAATCGAGCAGCTCTGACAGAAGTCCATCTTTGCAGGCATGATCTCGTCAAAATCACCCGGACGCTTGATATTGAACTGCAAATATACGCCCTCGGTCGGCTGGAACTTGACCAGCAGGACTGCCGGTGGGATCTCCGGCGATGGTGTGCGGAATACGACCGCGACCTCCATCTCACGCCGCCCGAGCTTCTTTCCCGTGCGGATATAGAATGGCATATCCTTCCAGCGCGGATTGTCCACGAACAGCTTGAGTGCGGCATAGGTTGGCGTTTTGGACTCCGGAGAAACATTTGGTTCTTCCCGATAGCCTGCATACTGTCCCAGCACCATGTTTTCATGGATCTCCTCCGACTGTGGCAGATGCAATGCACGCAGTACCTTGAGCTGTTCAGTGTGCATCGCTTCGGGCGTAAATTCAGCGGGACGCTCCATCGCGAGAATGGACAGGATCTGGAACAGATGGTTCTGCACCATGTCACGCATTGCGCCGCTGTGGTCATAATAGCCTCCACGCGTCTCGACCCCCACATCCTCCATCGCGGAGATCTGGATGCACGCAATGTGCTGTGCGTCCCACGCATCGGCAAAAATGGGGTTCGTAAAGCGGATGGTCTGGATATTGCGGATCATTTCCTTTCCAAGATAATGATCGATGCGATAAATATTTTCCGGTGTAAAGACTTCCTCAAGGCGTTTATTGAGGTCGTGTGCATCCTTCAGGGTCTCACCAAATGGTTTTTCAAGGATGACCTTGCTGCCATGTGCATGTCCGATCTGGAACAATCCGTCTGCGATGGTGCGGAAAAAGCGTGGTGCGACCGCAAAATAGAATACACAGGACCGGATCCCTCTTTCGTTGAGGTAGGCTTCCAAACGCGGATAGGTTGCAGGATCGGTGAAATCCATCTGGAAATAGTGGATGCTCTCTGCGAAGGTATCGAAAGTCTCATCACGGTACGGCAGACGCGCAAACTTGCGCACCCACTCTCTCGCCCGCTCGCGGTAGGTCTCGTCCGTATAGTCGCGGCGGCCAATGATGATGATGTTCTGTCCCTCCGGTGCAGTACCGGACAGGGTACGGTTATACAGTGCAGGCAGCAGCTTGCGGAAGGTCAGATCCCCTGTGCCGCCAAAGATGGTGATGGTTGGACGCTCACGCATCAGATCGCCCCCATTCGTGGTGGAACACACCCTCGCGATCGACGCGATGATAGGTATGCGCACCAAAATAATCACGCTGTGCCTGGATCAGATTTGCACCGACCGGAGCACCGCGATAGCCGTCCAGATAGGAGACCGCACTGGACAGAACAGGCATGGGCACGCCGCACAGAACGCCCTGTGCAACCACCTGACGCAGTGCCGTATGGCCTTCGCGCACGCGCTCAGCAAACACCGGATCGAGCAGCAGGTTCTGCAGATCTGCATTTCTGCCAAACGCCGCGGTGATGTCGCCCAAAAATGCCGCCTGAATGATGCAGCCTGCACGGAAGATGGAAGCGATCTTGCCGAGATCCAAATCCCATGCGTAGGTTGTGGACGCGTCCCGCATGAGAGCAAATCCCTGTGCATAGGCTGCGATCTTACCGATATACAGTCCCTGACGAACGGTCTCGGCAAATGCCGCACGGTCTGTGGCAGTCTGTACGTCCGGTGTACCCAAATTTGCCTGCTGGCGTTCTGCCAGACGACCGGACAGGATACGCGCATAGACTGCGCCTGTAATCATAGAGAGGTTCACGCCCTGCTCAAGGGATTCGATGCTGGTCCAGCGTCCCGTACCCTTCTGCTGTGCTGCGTCCTCGATCTGATCGACGAGATCGGCAGGGGTCAGGTCATCCTTTTCACGCAGCACCTCAGCAGTAATGCCGATCAGGTAACTGCGCAGTTCTCCCTTGTTCCATTCCTCGAAGTTATCCGCAAGCTCTGCATTGGAAAAGCCGCCAATGGTCTTGAGGGCAAGATAGCTTTCCGCGATGAGCTGCATATCCGCATATTCGATGCCGTTATGCACCATCTTTACAAAGTGACCTGCACCATCCGGCCCCATATACGCACAGCAGGGCGCGCCGTCCTCCGCCTTTGCAGCAATGGCTTCGAGCACCGGCTGGATGAAGGCATAGTTTTCCTTGTGTCCGCCCGGCATGATCGCAGGGCCAAAGCGTGCGCCGGTCTCACCACCGGAGACACCCACGCCGAAATAATGCATCTTATGTGCCGCGAGCTTTTCCGTGCGGCGGCGGGTATCCGCAAAGAAGGAGTTGCCGCCATCGAGGATGATATCGCCCTCCTCCATGAGCGGGATGAGCTGATCGATCATCTGATCGACCGGATCGCCTGCCTTGATCATCAGCAGGATACGACGCGGCTTTTCCAGCACCTCCATCAGCTCAGTCAGCGAAAAGACCGGATGCAGGTTCTGGTTGGGCTCCTCCTCCATGACAGCGCGTGTCACATCCGGATTGCGGTTGAAGCCTGCCACCTGAAAGCCGTGGTCTGCCATATTACGCGCGAGGCCGCGTCCCATTACGGACAGACCCACCACGCCGATCGTACATTTCTGTGTCATATTCAAAAAAGCCTCCTGTTCAGTCAAATCAAGTATTTTGATAAAAAGTGTCTCTTACAAACAGATCGAGCTGCCCTCCGGAATGGTGAGATGGGAAACCGGCTCTCCCAGCAGACCACTTTCCGGATCGCGTGCAATGGAGAACAGATCATCGGAATCACGGCACAGCACCAGCAGGAAGCGTCCATCCTCGGAGAGGATGACGTCGCGTGGATGCTTGCCGCCGCAGGGGATCTGCTGGATGCGCTGTGCGCCGTCCTCGTTGAGCGCAAAGACGCTCATCACATCCGCGCCGCGGGTAGAGACATAAAGGAACCTGCCGTCTGGCGATACGCGGATCGCCGCGGTTGTAGACGCCGCAAACTGCGGATGTTCCCAGTCGAGGATCTGCGTCACACCGATCTGTTCAAAATGCGTATGTGCAAAGGTATAGTGATAAAGTTCATGGCTGCGCTCCGTTACCATCCAGAGGGTGTGATCCTTGGGATGGAACAGGCCGTGGCGCGGACCGCTCCCCTGCGGGAACAGAATGACACCACGCGGAGAGAACTTGCGGTCAAAGACACGCACCTGATCCTGCTCCAGACAGGGTACGAGCACATATCCATGGCGGCCAATGGACTGATGACAGCCCGCCATGTCTCCACATGCGATCTGTTTTGCACAGGACAACTGATGATTATTCATGCGGTACACCGTAAAAAATCCCTCATGATAGTTCGCCGCGAGCAGGCTGGAACCGCAAAAGCGCAAGTGGCATGGAGTCTGCTTTTCCTCACAGCATACCGAGAGAGGCTGCGCACCTGCATGTCGGGTATCCCAAAGTGCCGTGCCGCACGTTCCATCGATCTCGATGGCAGAGGCAAGGACGTTGCCGCGGCGGGTCACTGTTTTGGGATTGCGTACAGCGGCAAACAGTTCGCTTTCGGAGAGCATACCTGTCTGTGTATCGAAGC
>JARIAV010000192.1 GCA_029257685.1 Butyricicoccus sp. | reverse complement strand
TGTGGATCGAGTTTCCAGTCAAAGCGATCCGGCATACCCGGCATGGATAACTTGCGGATCTCTCCACATTCGGAAAGAAAATTCAGGTTGCGATAAACTGTGGCGAGCGAGATCGTGGGCAGCCTGTGCCGAATGGTCTGGAACAGTTCATCCGCAGTCGGATGGGCGTTCGTTCCGCGAACCGCCTCCATAATCAGCTGACGCTGTCTCGTTTGAACCATAAAAGCTCTCCTTATCTGAAATGAAGCGATGAAACGATTACATTAGAAATCGTTCCTATTCATCTTTATTATACCGATTCGGTATGCATTTGTAAATAAGAAATTCACTTCTTTTTTGGAAATGTTTCGGGAGATGCTTCATCCTGTGCCTGCAAACGGCGTTCGTTTTCAAAAACACGATGCTCCAAACGACAAAGCTCTTGGGAAAGCGGATCGGGTACATGGATCTGGTCGAGATCGAACGAGGTCACGCGCTGTCCGTCGATCTTGACGATCCGCGCCTTGACCCCAACGACGGTGGAGTTGGGCGGCACTTCCTGCAAAACAACTGCATTTGCGCCGATGCGTGAATTGTCCCCGACCGTGAAAGGGCCGAGCACCTTGGCGCCGGTGGAGATCAGGACATGGTTCCCGATCGTGGGGTGTCGTTTGCCGGTGTCTTTGCCCGTACCGCCCAGTGTAACGCCATGATAGATCGTACAATAGTCTCCGATCTCTGCGGTCTCCCCGATCACGATCCCCATGCCATGATCGATAAACAGTCCCCGTCCAATGGTCGCGCCGGGATGGATCTCCACACCGGTCATGGTGCGTGCAAACTGTGAGATCATACGGGCGAGGAAAAACCGCTTATGGAGATATAGCCAATGGGTCAGACGGTGGTAGATGACGGCGTGAAAGCCGGGATAGAGCAGAAATACCTCAGCGGTAGAACGTGCGGCTGGATCGCGCGCCTGAATGGATCGCGCATCCTCAAGCAGATCACGGAGTAACATAACAAACCTTCTTCAAATCATCAAAACGGCAGTCAGCGAGCCATCAGCTCAGCCAGTGCATCGCCCGCTTCCTTTGCGTGCGCTGCATAAGCCGGCATGATCTCCGTCAGATGCTGGCGGATCTCATCCTCACGCTCCATGAGCCACAGGAACGCGTTCTTGAGATCGTCCGGCTGCTTGAGGTTCTGGACGGGAAGCGTATAGCCTTCATAGCTTCCGAACAGATCCTTTGCAATGCCCTTTGCCTTGACGGAATAGCCCACGACCAGAGTGGGAACACAGGAAGAATATGCTGCAATGGTGGAATGGGTGCGCGCACCGACAAAGCAGCGCAGACGGGAGATATAGCCCTTGAGTTCACGGCAATCCCCATCGGGAATGAGCACGACGCGGCCGGAAGCCTTGAACTGCTCATAGAGGCGGTTCAGCGGTTCACGGTCATCGTTATAATCCCAAACGACATGTGGAATGAGTGCAACGGCGAGATCGGTCTCTTTCAGGATATGCTCGATGAGGGTGACATAGTTCTTCATGGTCGCGCCGCCCTGCTCCTCGTTGGAGATGATCATGGGGGAGACATTGATGCCGACCGTGTTGCCGGGGAGGAAGCCTTCTGGAAGGGGACGCTCGATGGTTTCCAGCGTGAATGCAGGGTCGGGGATGAGCCGTACCTTTTCGCCAAGGCCTGCCTTGGTCAGTGCATCCGCTGTAATGGA
>JARIAV010000140.1 GCA_029257685.1 Butyricicoccus sp. | reverse complement strand
TTTCAGGAGGCAGTGCCATGCTCCCTTGTACACGCGCCCATACCTGCTGCTTTACAGGCAGCCGTCCGGAAAAGCTCGGCTTTGACTGGCAGTCCCAGCCCTATCTGCTCGATATGCTGCGCCGCGATCTCTCCGCCGCGATCGTCCGCGCCATCGAGCAAGAATACACATATTTCATCACTGGCATGAGTCAGGGATTCGATCTATGGGCAGCAGAGGAAGTCTTAACACTACAACAAGACTATCCGCAGATCGAGCTGATCTGCGCCCTGCCCTTTGACGGCATGGAACAGAACTGGCCGGGCTACTGGAAACATTTATTCGCACAGGCACGATCCGGAAACCTCACCTGCACCATCGCGCCCGCCTACTACACCGGCTGCTACCTTGCGCGGGATCGCTTCATGGTCGAGCAGTCCAGCCGCGTCATCTGCTGGTATAATGGCGCCAAGGGCGGAACCAAATACACCCACGATTATGCCAAGCGCAAGGGCTGTCAGATCGAAAATATCTACTCCGACGAGATGTTCCGATCCCTCTGATAACGAAAACGCGAGAGACTTTGATCCCTCGCGTTTTTTCCGTTCTTATTCAAGATCCAAATCAAAGCGTGTGCCAGCCGGTGCTGCAAAATACAGATATCCGTCCTTTTGCAGCTTCACGGTATTCTTTCCGGTCACTGCACTTTGGGCGATGCCCATGCCCTGTGCATCGTATGCGGCAAAGCCGCTTTTCTCTGGCATGGTAACGGTCATGGTCTTGCCGTCCAGTGCCTCACCCACACGGAACCATCTGCCATACCCATTTTCCGGAATGGTCAAATGTGCATGTGTACCGCCTGCATACAAGGTCGGGATCTTCGTACCATCGATATACAGGGCATCGTTGGCACGCATATATTCCACACCATTTTCCATAAAGAACACATAGTCCATCTGATCGCGGCCTGCCATCATGGGGATCTCGATCACAGCCTTTGCCGTATTGGCATCTATGATCTTGTTTCCCGCGAGATAACCGCCCAAGGCATCATCTGTGGCGATCCCTGCCATCGGAAGGATGGATAACCCTTCCGCATTGTATGCAGCATTGACTTGCAGGTATGCCTTGCCGTTTCTCGCCTGCCATGCGGCCCTGGCATCCTCCGGCATGGGATACGTTTCCAGCTTCTGTGCCGCATAGGTCTGGCTGTACTGCTCTCCTACGCCGGACAAAATCGCACGTGCTTCAGCCGTCAGATAAATTTTATCCTGCTGCTTTTGGAATTTGTATCGTGTCAGCCCTGTCTTGTCACAAAAGGTTCCATCCCCAACATACATAAGGACTTCCCTGGCACTCGGATCATAGGCATTGACAATGCTGAGTGTGCCCTCTTTGTCGAGTGTTACACGATACAAGATGCCCATTCCGGCATACTGTCCTTCATACTGCGAAAGATCCTGATCGAGTGGCTTTGCCACCGGTGGTTCAATGGGTGCAGGCGACTGGATCTCCTGAATCTTGCCGCTCTTTTGGAGCTGCTCCAAAACAAGCTGGGTCGCGATCATGCTGTTATACATACTGCTTCCGCCCGAACTCAGCACAGCTGCGCTGATCTTCTGTTCGGGTACTACGATGAGCTGTGCGTGCATCTGCAAGGTGTCGCCGCCCTTTGCCACCGCCTGTATGCCATAGGCATCAAAAGGGGGCGTCTGCACGCTGTCCCAACCGAGACCATATCCGACAGTATTTGGGGCATCTGCGAGCCACTGTCCTCTGCTGTATTCCTTTTCCATCGTCGCTTTTCGGGCAGATGCAGAAAGTACCTTGCTTTCCCCTGTGAATACCTGTCCAAAGCGGCACAGATCTTCGGCTGTGGCGTAGATCCCACCGGTTCCAATGATGCTGACGACCTCAGGGGGCAGCTCCTGTTCTGGATTTCCCACATCATAACCGCGGGCGATCTCCTTGCGGTCGAATGGATCCTGCGGCGTATAGGTATGCTCCATGCCGAGCGGCTTGGTCAGGTGCTCGTGAAGATATGCAGAAAAGGACTGACCGGACACGCGCTCAACGATTATTTCTGCCAGTGTAAACCCATCATTGCAGTAAACAGAAAATGCGCCCGGATCGGCTTTGAGACGCTGTGTTTTGAGATCCTCCAACAGTGAAGTATACGCCTCTCGGTTGTTGGGATCGTCCAGCAGGAAGCCGTTGTTGAAGGTGCTGCCCATCAGTCCAGAAGAATGGTTGAGCAGCATACGCACCGTGATTTTCCGATAGCGTTCATCTGCCATTTTGAAATCCGGCAGATATGTGAGGATCGGTTCGTCCAGTTCGATCTTTCCGGCATCCACAAGCTGCATGATCGCCGCAGTGGTGAACAGCTTGCTTGCCGAACCAATGCCATAGAGCGTATCTTTTGT
>JARIAV010000143.1 GCA_029257685.1 Butyricicoccus sp. | reverse complement strand
TCACAGAGAGCCAATATATGCAGACTTCCAGCATCAAGGACACCATAGAGCTGATTGAAACCATGCGCACGACCGACCCGTCCTACCGACATTATGTAGAGCTCAAGGGGGATCTCGTATGCAGCGCACCACTGACTTCCCCATTTACCAACCGCTCCGCAGCCTATTACAGCAACCGCTGTGCATCGGTCACGGAGCAGACGAGTACCTATCGTGACAACGATGGCAACCAGCATACGCGCGTATCCAAGCATGAAAACGAACTGAGCCGCGAGCATCAGAGCGCGGAGGCCTACATCAAGGACGGCAGTTCCGCTACCCCCATCTATGTGAATTTTGAAAGCTTTGGCAGTGATGTCGATCTGATGGACGGCTGTGATCGTTTTGAGTCGAATGGCTCCGAGTGGTCGAACCGCTTTGGCTCGCGCTATTCCAGCCGTCTCAGCAGCGGTGGACGCTTTCTGGGATATCACCTGACCGAGCAGTTTTTCCCATCCAGCACCCCTGTCTATCTCTTAGGCGAGGTCCTGCGCATGGGGGACCGCTATGTAGCAGAGAAAGCACACATCGCGCAGAAGCCCTCCAAGCTCAGTTATAAATCGGAGGAGCAGCTGATCCATGACCACCAGAGCGATCAAAAGAGTGCTCTGCTGATGGGCGGCTTGCTGGTCGTTGCAGGGATCGTTATGATCGTCATGCAGTTTACCTGAAAATGATCTCTCAAACAAAAAGACAGATGCATATTCCTGCATCTGTCTCAGCGTGTCAAAAAAGTCTTTGTACCAGCTTCGTCTGGAGCAAAGCGAGTTGAAATTTTCAAAATCCAAGGACATGCGCCTTGGATTTTGTCCTCGACCCGCGCCATCGGGCGCGAAACCAGGGGTATCAGAGCCGGTTTCTACTGGAACCGGCTCTGTATCTAGGGGGATTGGATCCCCCTGGAAAGGCTGTCGAAGTTTTTCGACAGCCTCAGACAGATGCATATTCCTGCATCTGTCTTTCTTTTTTCATTCAATCATTTTGTTCCTGCAATGCCAGCTGATACAGGGCATTCTTCTTGACGCCACATTCTGCGGACACCATTTTCACGGCATCCTTGAGCGTTTCTCCACCAGCAAGACGTACCTGCACCGCCTGCAATGCGCGATCCATCACCGCATCCGCATCATCCTCCGTGATGATCTCCGGCGCCCCCTCGACAATGAGCACAAATTCACCGCGCGGCGCATTTTCCGCATAGTAGGCGACAGCCTCTCCCAAAGTACAGCGGCGTGTTTCCTCGTGCAGCTTGGTAAGCTCACGGGACAGGGCAATGTGCCGCTCCGCGCCAAAGGCTGCACACAGGTCATCCAAGGTGGCACGCAGCTTGTGCGGTGCTTCATAGAAGATCATCGTGCGCTTTTCCTCGCGCAGCGCGTCCAAATGTGTGCGCCGTGCTTTCTTATTGACCGAAAGGAAGCCTTCAAAGCACCAGCGTCCGGTCGGCAGTCCGGAAGCCGCAAGTGCGCACACGGCTGCACAGCATCCGGGCACAGGGATCACAGGGACACCTTCCGGTGCACACAGGGCGACCAGATCTTCTCCGGGATCGGAGACCGCCGGTGTGCCGGCATCGGTCACCAGCGCGCAGCTTTCGCCTGCAAGCAGGCGTGCAAGGATCTCCTCCCCACGCTGTCTGCGGTTATGCTCATAATAGCTGATGAGCGGCTTTGCAGGCAGTTCCAGTGCTGTCATCAGCTTTTTTGTGACGCGCGTATCTTCTGCCGCAATAAAATCGACCTCGCGCATGACCGCACAGGCACGCGGGGAAAAATCACCTAAATTCCCAATCGGTGTAGCGACCAGATATAAGGTACCGGGCATAAAATCAAACACCTTTCTATATTACTTTCCATAGATCGTACGGTATTCCGCGGACAATGTCCCGTCGTCCGCGCAGACCAGCAGGGGCGGCTCTACGACAAGCCCGTCCGCTCCGCCGCGCCGACAGGCGAGCAGCACCGCCGAGGGCGCAGACGCCGCTGTCTGATGCACGAACCGCATTCGTTTCGGGGTCAGTCCGTGTGCTTGCAGCGCGGAAAGCAGCGGACACAGCCGTTCCGGACGGAACACGATCGCACACCGTCCGCCCGTTGGCAGCACCCACGCGATCGCATTCACGATATCCTCGATCCCTGCTGTTTCGTCCTGTCGCGCCACCGCATGGGCCTGTGCCGCCGCAGACTTTCCCGCCCCTGCCGCAAAATATGGCGGATTGCAGAGCACATACTGCATCGAGCCATGGGGAATGTGGGTGCGGATCTCGCGCAGATCCCCTTGGATCACGGAAACATTGGTCAGACCATTCTCCTGAATGGTGCGCGCGAACAGCTGTGCCGGCCCTTCCTGCAATTCCAGTCCGGTCATGGTCAGATCCGCGCGCCACGCCAGCAGGGTCAAAGCACCTGTGCCGCAGCCAAGATCCAGCACACGCGCACGGCGTGGGATCTTTGCAAAATGGGCAAGTAAAACGGAATCCTGTCCCAGTTTGAAATATCGGTCATCCTGCATGAGCACCAGACCATTGGGAAGCTGTTCCACACACGCCATCTGCCATGTCACCCTCCTTCGCACAAAATACCATATTACGGTTGTTTTTTATGATAACAGAAATAGATTGTGCTGTCAAACTGTGCAGGATTGTGTTTGACAAATGGTGCAAATGCGGATAGACTATATTTACATACGTTTTCCCCGGAAAGGCAGAGGCATCGATGGGGATACGCCCAAATATGAAAAACTTTGAAGGATACAGAGGATCTTAATTGTGAAAAAAGTAATGCTTTATGAGCACGGCGGCAGCCTCAATCATGGCTGTGAAGCACTCGTCCGCACCATTTCCGC
>JARIAV010000126.1 GCA_029257685.1 Butyricicoccus sp. | reverse complement strand
CGATTGTCTTTTTTATGTCAAAGTGTGCCAAACCGTATAGACATATTGTCAGAAATGATGTGGCTGAATTTGTGCAGTATTGTAAAGATTCTCGCATACTGTTGTCAAAAACTGACAAGAGAATCCGAAAATAAACGGTTTTTTTTGCAATACCTATTGTGCAAATTGCAAAAAAGTGGTACGCTATGTTTATCTGAGGAAAAGGAGGGCGAACCATGGCGCAGGAGCGCTTGGATAAAATGCTTGCGTCCCGCGGTGCAGGCTCACGCAAGGAAGTGGGGCAGCTCATTCGGTTGGGGCGTGTCACCATCAATGGACAGGCTTGCCGTGATCCTGCGAAAAAAGCAGATCCGGAACAGGACGTGGTCTGCGTGATGGGCGTCCCGCTGCGTACCCGAAAGGAACGCTACTTTATGCTCAATAAACCAGCCGGTGTGATCTCTGCAACCGAGGATGCCACGCAGAAAACCGTGCTGGAGCTTTTCCCTGCATCTGAGCGGACAGGGCTTGCCCCCGTAGGGCGCTTGGACAAGGACACATTGGGACTGCTCCTCGTGACCGATGACGGCGCACTCAATCATGCACTGACATCGCCGCGCCGCCATGTGGACAAGCGGTATGCGGCTCTGGTCTCCGGTTCGCTGTGCGCCGATGCAGCCGAACGCTTTGCCGCAGGGGTCGAGCTGCGCGACGGTACGCGCTGTCTTCCGGCGGAGCTGGTCGTGAGAGGGCAGACACCGGATGGATGGACGGAGGTGGAGGTTGTCCTGCATGAGGGCAAGTACCATCAGGTCAAGCGCATGATCGCGGCACTTGGCGGCCATGTGGAGCGTTTGGAACGGCTTTCTATGGGGCCGCTGACCCTCGATCCTGCACTGGAACGAGGGAGCTATCGTGCCCTGACCGAAGAAGAGATCGAGACGCTTTTTGCTGCGTGCCGGTGATGGGTCTGTCCCCGAACGGATGGATCTCAGACAGAGCGGATAAAAAATAAACAAAAAAATTTCGTAAATTTTGTGTAAAAATTGCTGAATCTGTGGTATAATTTCTTAAAATAGACGAAGATGAGAAATCTTTCTTGTATAGGATGCTCAAAGGATATAACACGGAAAAGCAGATGAAATTAAAGATGGATCTTCAAAGTAAGGAAAGGTGATAGCTATGGCTTCCAGATTGTTCCAGTCGATTATTCTGCAAATGAAAGATACGGTAGACCGCACCATCGGGATCGTGGACGCGACCGGCGCGGTCGTTGCATGTACCGATCTGCCGCGCATCGGTGAAATGCGCGAGGATGCAGTGACAGAGCTGGGATACGCAGGCGATATGATCCGCTTTGGCGGATATACCTATCGCTCGGCAGCAGATCGCTCCACACGTTTCGAGTATGCGGTGTTCGTGCAGGGGGAAGATGAGCTTGCGCGTTCCGTTTGCTCGCTTGCCGCGGTTGCGATCAATAACATCAAGACCTTGTATGACGAAAAGCATGACAAGGCAACTTTTGTAAAAAATATCATCCTCGACAACATCCTGCCGGGTGATATCTATATCAAGTCGCGTGAGCTGCATTTCGGCAACGATGTGCCGCGCGTCGTGTTCCTCGTGCGTCAGCTCGAGCGTGTGGATATTGCATCGATCGATGTCGTATCCGGCTTGTTCCCGGACAAGCAGCATGATTTTGTGCTGCATATCAGCGAGTCTGATATCGTTGTGGTCAAGGAAGTCAAGGCAAACTGTGAGGGCAAGGAGCTTGCCAAGATCGCAAAGCAGATCGAGGAGGCGCTTTCCTCGGAGCTTCTGGTCAAGTGCATCATCGGCATCGGCTCGATCTCCTCGCAGATGAAGGACATCGCAAAGTCCTTCAAGGAGGCACAGATCGCCATTGAAGTCGGCGGTGTATTCGATACCGAGAAGTCCATCGTCAACTTTGAGAACCTTGGCATCGGCCGTCTGATCTATCAGCTGCCGACCACGCTTTGCGAAATGTTCCTGACCGAAGTATTCAAGCGCGGCTCTATCGAGTCCCTCGATCAGGAGACGCTGTTCACCATACAGAAGTTCTTCGAGAACAATCTGAACGTGTCCGAGACCTCGCGTAAGCTGTTCGTACACCGCAATACGCTCGTATATCGTCTCGAAAAGATCAAGAAGCTCACGGGACTCGATCTGCGTGAGTTCGATCACGCCATCGTATTCAAGGTTGCGCTGATGGTACGCAAATACCTCACAAGCCGCGAACAAGGCAATTTCTAAAGCACCTGAAAAAAATTCGTTTTTTTGTCGGAAATATGGGAACCGATCTCCGGCGATCACGTCTAATCATAAGGTGCGTTCTGCGCTGAGGAGGGAATCGATACTGTGATTAGCATGAAAGAGGCCAGCATGGTCTACGACAATGGCTGCCGTGCCCTCAACAAGGCCACGTTCCGCATTGAGGAAGGCGAGTTCGTTTTTCTCGTAGGTGCGTCCGGCTCGGGTAAATCGACCATCATCAAAATGCTGACCGCTGAGGTGCGTCCCGTAGAAGGCCGTGTCCTCGTCAATAATTTTAATATCGGAAAACTGAAAAAACGGGAGGTCCCATACCTGCGCCGCACACTCGGCGTCGTGTATCAGGATTTCCGCCTGATCGACAACAAGTCGGTCTATGAAAATGTTGCGTTTGCAATGCGTGCCATCGGCGCGTCCGGCAAGACCATCCGCAAGCGTGTGCCCTATGTGCTTGAGCTCGTTGGTCTGATCGGCAAGGAGGACTGCAAGCCGCTTGAACTTTCCGGCGGTGAGCAGCAGCGTGTTGCGATCGCGCGTGCGCTCGTCAACAACCCGCGCCTGATCATCGCGGACGAGCCTACGGGCAATCTGGATCCGGAACGCTCGCTTGAGCTCATGGTCCTGTTTGAAAAGATCAATCAACTTGGCACGACGATCCTCATCGTCACGCATGAAAAAGAACTGGTCGATCAGTTCGGCAAGCGTGTCATCGTAATCGATAAGGGCGAGGTCGCCAGTGACCAGACAGGTGGGTATTACACATATGAAGAAGAACCGAATTAGCAGTATCGGGTTCTTCCTTGGGGAAGGATTCCGAAACATTTTTCTGCATGGCTTCATGAGCTTTGCAGCGGTCAGCGTCATCGTGGTCTGCCTGATCATCACGGGCACGACGGCGCTGGTCTCCTATAACATCAATCTCAATATCATCAAACTGCAAAACGAGAGCCAGATCATCATTTACATCGATGATACATATACGCCCGAGCAGGCGCGCGAGATGCATGGCACGATCATGCAGGTCGATAACGTGGAAGAAGCGGAATTTGAATCGCGCGATATCGCGCTGGAAAATTACCGCAAGCAGCTTGGACAGAACGCTGATCTTTTGGACGGCTTCGACTCGGAGAACAATCCGCTGCGCGATGCGTATCACATCACGATGAAGGATCCCTCCAAGGTCGTAGCGACCAAGGCGGCACTGGAAAGTGTGGATGGCGTGGGTGCTGCGGTTGCAAATGAAGCAGTCGTTGCAAAGCTCATCCAGATCCAGCGCATGTTCAAGGTCATTTCCTTTACGCTGGTCGTTGCACTCGGCCTCATCTCGATCTTTATCATCGCCAATACCGTCAAGCTGGCAATGCTGGCACGCCGCCGCGAGATCTCCATCCAGAAAATGGTCGGTGCGACCAACTGGTTCATCCGCTGGCCGTTCGTCATCGAAGGACTGGTGCTGGGTCTTGTTGCAGGCGGCATCGCATTCGGTCTGGAGTGGCTGCTCTATGACCAGCTGACCGGCTTCATCGTGGGCAATCTGCCGCAGTTTACGATGGCAAAGTTTGAAGATCTGATGTATTTTGTACTGAGCGTCTTTGGCGCAGCCGGCATCATTGTCGGTGTCAGCGGTTCGTCACTGACCATTCGTAGATTTATGGACGTATAAGGGGATCTTTATCTGCAATGAAGAACAAGTTTGCAAAGAGAATCACCGCTGTAGGCCTGCTGGCAGCAATGCTGGCAGGCGTCCTGCTTTCCAGCCCCAGCGCAGAGCAGACTGCGGAAGCGGCCTCGAAGTCACAGCTGAAAAATCGCCTGTCTGAGCTCAAAAGTGCGCGGGCAGAGGCGAATGCAGCGGTAAAATCGCTCAGAGGGCAGGCGGAAAAATACAGCGAGAAGATCGCGGCACTGGATTACCAGATCGAGACGACGCGTGCAGAGCTGAATGCGACCAACCAGATCATCAAGACACTGGATCAGGATATCAAGAAGAAAGAAAAGCAGCTCGAAGAGACCATTGAGACCTTGGATGAGAAGCAGGATCTATTCGCGACCCGTATCCGTGTCATGTATGAAAATGGTGAGACCTCGTACATGGAAGTGCTGCTCAACTCCGAGAGCTTTGGTGATATGCTCGCCAATATGGAGATCGTCAGCCAGATCATGGATTACGATAAGCAGGTCGTACAGGACTATAAGGATCTCAAGGCAAGCATCGAGACCCAGAAGATCTCGCTGGAGTCCGACCGTGCGGATAAGAAAAACTATGCGCACAGTCTGGAGCAGACCAAAAAAGAGATCGAGTCCCATAAAAAAGAGTATAAGACACTCAAGGCAAAGGTCGATAAAAATATCGAGCTGAAAAAGGCGGAAGCGGCACGCATGCTGAAAGAGCAGGAATCCATCAACGATGAGATCGCTGCCATCTCCAAGCGTGAGGCGGAGGCGGCAAAGCGCCGCGCAGCAAGCCGCGCGTCTTCTTCGGGTGGATCTCGATCCTCGGGCGGCGGAGGCGGCAGGGCGTACAGCGGATCGCTGACATGGCCGTGCCCGTCCTATAACCGTATCAGCTCTCCCTACGGCTATCGTACCCACCCGATCACAGGTACACGCAAGCTGCATAAGGGGCTGGATATCTCATCCTCTAAGGGCAATCCGGTCATTGCAGCGGCACCGGGTACGGTCGTCAAGAGCTACTTTTCGTCGTCTTACGGCAACTATGTGGTCATCAGCCACGGCGGCGGCATGATGACGGCGTATGCGCACATGACGCGCCGCATGGTATCGGTCGGACAGCATGTTTCCGCCGGACAGCAGGTCGGTACGGTCGGCTCGACCGGCAACTCGACGGGCCCGCATCTGCACTTTGAGGTGTATATCAACGGATCGACCACGAACCCCATGAATTATTTTAGTTAAACAGATAAGGAAAGAGGATTCTTCATGTATCATAATAAGCGCAATCGGATCATCGCGGCGATCATCGCAGGGATCCTTGTGGTGCTGATGGTAGGTTCCACCATTTTGGGCGCACTCAGTATGGCAGGTGCTGCCTCGAAAAGTCAGCTCAATAATAAGCTGGCACAGATCAAAACGCAGAAAGCGGAAGTGGAACGGCAGCTGGCTGCATACCAGAAGGATAAGGATGCCTATGCCGGACAGATCGGTACGCTCAACAATAAGATCAACCTGACGGAAGAACAGATCGCGGCGACTGAGGAAGTGCTCAAGGAACTGACCCATTCCATCACGGAAACCACGGAGAAGCTCGAGCAGGCGGAAAAAGATCTTGTCGAGAAGAAAGATCTGTTTGCGACCCGTATCCGTGTCATGTATGAGAATGGAGAGACCTCGTATATGGAGGTATTGCTGAACTCGGAGAGTTTTAGCGATATGCTGTCCAATATGGAGATCGTCAGCCAGATCATGGACTATGATAAAAGTGTGGTACGCGAGTTCAAGGAGACACGCGACAGCATCGATGCCATGAAGCTCCAGCTGGAGTCCGATCGCCAGCAGCAGCAGGATCATAAGGAATCCTTACAGGCAGATAAACGTGAGCTGGAGAAGGATCAGTCCAAGCTGAAAGCCATGCTCGCAAACGTGGAAAAGGATATCACGTCGGCTGAGAAAATGGCAGCGCAGATGGACGCTGAACGGGATCAGATCAATCAGGAGATCGCGGAGATCTCACGCCGTGAGGCGGAGGAAGCGCGCAGACGCGCAGAGGAAGCAAGACGCAAGGCCGAGCGGGCACGCCGCAGCAATGATGCCGGCGTATCAAGAACGGCTGATGTCTCGTATTCGGGCGGCGGCGGTTCCATGCTGTGGCCCTGTCCGGTCTATACGCGCGTGACCTCGGAATTCGGCGGAAGAAACCATCCGATCACAGGCAAATGGCAGTCCGGACATAAGGGGATCGATATCGCGTCCGGAAAGGGGAATCCGATCATTGCGGCAAAGGCTGGCACGGTCGTCAAGAGCTATCTGTCCTCCTCCTATGGAAACTATGTGGTCATCAGCCACGGCGGCGGATTGATGACAGCATACGCGCACATGTCGAAGCGCATGGTATCCGTCGGTGATACCGTTGCGGCAGGGGAGCAGATCGGTACGGTCGGTTCGACCGGCAACTCGACCGGTAACCACCTCCATTTTGAGGTGTATGTCAATGGTTCGGTCGTAAATCCAAGAAATTACGTCAGCCCGTAAGGCTGGCCATGGTCGGGGAACAGGGAGCATGCTCTGTCCCCGACTTTTCTATTGTATAAAAAGGAGTAGCTTTTATGCGTCAAGGTGTTTCCAAAGTAACAACGGCTGTGCTGTGTGTACTCAGTGCGGCGACCGCGTTCAATGCATCCTATATCGTCCTGCAAAGACAAAACGAAGCGAGGATGCCTGACTATCGGGCAAACAATGCGATCTATGGAAAGCTGGGGGAGATCCGAAAACTTGTCGATGATCTCTATGTAGGGGAATATGATCCTCAAAAGGCGATCGATGTGGCAAGCGCAGGATTCATCCTCGGCGTAGGCGACCGCTGGAGCGGCTATCTTTCCAAGGAGGAATATGAGGAATACAAACTTTCTCTCAAGGGACAGGCAAAGGGCATCGGCGTGTATACGCTGTACGATGCAGAGCGGCAGAGCCTGCGTCTGATCGAGGTCTATCCGGGTTCGGGGGCGGATCGTGCCGGACTCAAACGGGGAGACGAGATCCTGGGGACAAAGGATAAGACCCTCAAGGACAATGGGTATCAGGAGGTGCGCGACAGCATTGCAGGTGAGGAAGGTACTGCGGCAGAGCTGATCGTGCGCCATGCAGCGACCGGAAAGACGGATACGGTTTCGGCGGTGCGCGGCGAAGTGGAGACCACGATGGTGAGCGGAAAAATGCTGGACGATGACACCGGATATATCCTCATCTATAATTTCCATCTGGGGGCAGAAAAGCAGTTTGACAAGGTGCTCAAGGAGCTCTTGGCAAAGGGCGCAGAACGGCTGGTGTTCGATGTACGCGAAAATCCGGGCGGTGCAGTTGAAACGCTGTCCAAGATGCTCGATCCGCTTTTGCCGGAGGGGACGATCATGACCCTGCGCGCCAAGGATGGCAAAGAGAAGGTGTATACCTCTGATGCCAAGGCCTTGGATCTGCCAATGGCGGTCATCATGAATGAGAATTCCTATTCCGCAGCGGAATTCTTTGCAGCAGCCCTGCAGGAATACGGAAAAGCGGTGATCGTAGGCGAACAGACGGTGGGCAAGGGATATTCCCAGCGGACCTATGCGCTTTCGGACGGCTCGGCGCTGCGTTTGTCGGACAATGCCTACTATACGCCCAAGGGCAAGAGCCTGATCGGAACCGGTGTGCTGCCCGATCTCGCGGTATCCATGCCGAAAGAAAAGGTGAATTATTTTTACTTTATGGGACTGGATGAAGATCCGCAGCTTGCCGCTGCCTATGAAGCAGTCAAGGAACAAAAATAAACCCGTGGATCCTGCAGCAAAACAGGCAAAATGCAAAAAGTTCGGAAAGTTGGAGCCTGCTTGCTTGACAGGGGCATTATATCTTCATATAATAAGGAGTAATGGTTTGATGCCATACCCAATTTTGTATTCAGAAAATTTATGATAGAGAGGGAATGATCTCATGGCGAAGGAATTTAAGCTGACACAGGAAAGCCTGGACAAGCTGAAAGAGGAACTGGAGTATCTGAAAACCGTCCGTGAGAAGGAGGTTGCAGAGCAGATCAAGGAAGCACGCTCCTTTGGTGACCTTTCGGAGAACTCCGAATATGATGAGGCGAAGAATGAACAGGGCAAGCTGTATTCCCGCATCGCAGAGGTGGAGAATATCGTGGCGCATGCCGTTGTGATCACCGATGACATGTATGGTCAGGACGAGGTTTCCCCCGGATGCCGCTTTAAGGTAGAAGACGTTGAATTCGGTGACGTAGAGGAATACCATTTCGTAGGTTCGCAGGAAGCAGATCCCATGAATGGCAAGATCTCTGATGAGTCTCCGTTTGGAAAGGCAATGCTGGGCAAAAAGGTCGGCTCTGTTGTAGAGGTCGAAGCACCGGCAGGCATGATTCAGTACAAGATCCTTGAGATCATCAAGTAAGAAAGGGGAATCCGCATGGCAAACGAACAGAAGGCTGTGACCGAGCAGACGCAGGAAGAACTCAACGAGCTCCTGCGCATCCGCCGCGAAAAGCTCAAGGACCTGCAGGATGCAGGCACCGATCCATTTGAGCAGGTACGCTTTGAGCGCACCAACTTTACCACCGATATCAAGGAAAACTTTGACGAGATGGAGGGCAAGACCGTCCGTCTGGCAGGCCGTATGATGTCCAAGCGCATCATGGGCAAGGCTTCCTTTGCTGATCTTTCCGACCGCTACGGTCGTTTGCAGCTGTACGTCAAGCGCGACGAGCTGGGCGAAGAGACCTACAAGGGCTTCAAGAAGATGGATATCGGCGATCTCATCGGTATTTCCGGTGAGGTGTTCCGCACCCAAAAGGGCGAAGTCTCCGTTATGGTCAAGGAGCTGACCCTGCTTTCCAAGAACCTGATCCCGCTGCCAGAGAAGTGGCACGGCCTCAAGGACACCGATATGCGCTATCGTCAGCGTTACGTTGACCTCATCATCAATCCGGATGTACGCGATACCTTTGAGAAGCGCTCCGCGATCGTGCGCGAGATCCGCAACTTTATGGACAGCCGTGGATTTATGGAGGTCGAGACCCCTTGTCTCAATACCATTCCGGGTGGTGCGGCAGCGCGTCCGTTCGTGACCCATCACAACGCGCTGGATATCGATATGTACATGCGCATCGCGACCGAGCTGCACCTCAAGCGCCTGATCGTAGGCGGCATGGAGCAGGTGTATGAGATCGGTCGTATCTTCCGCAACGAGGGGATGGATACCCGCCACAATCCGGAATTCACAACCATTGAATTGTATCAGGCATACACCGACTACAACGGCATGATGGATATCACCGAGGATATGGTCGTACATGTATGCGAAAAGGTGCTGGGCACGACCAAGGTGACCTATCAGGGTACAGAGCTCGACTTTACAAAGGGCTGGAAGCGCATGACCATGGCAGACGCGGTCAAGGAGTATTCCGGTCTGGACTTTATGGCAATGAGCGCAGAGGAAGCACTGGCTGCTGTCAAGGCGCGCGGTCTGGAGATCGAGAAGAACAAGGACAGCTGGGGCGATCTGCTCGCGCTGTGCTATGAGGAGTATGTAGAGGAAAAGCTGATGCAGCCGACCTTTATCACCGATTATCCGGTCGAGATCTCGCCGCTGGCCAAGCGCAAGGCATCCGATCCGCGTCTGACCGAGCGTTTCGAGTGCTTCGTTTACGGCAGAGAGCTGTGTAATGCATTCTCTGAGCTGAACGATCCGATCGACCAGCGTGAACGCTTCGAGCGTCAGGTCGCACTGCGCGAGGCAGGCGATGACGAGGCGAACATGATGGACACCGACTTTGTGACCGCGCTGGAATACGGCATGCCGCCTACGGGTGGTATGGGTATGGGCATCGACCGTCTGGTCATGTTCCTGACCGATTCCGCATCCATTCGCGATGTACTGCTGTTCCCAACGATGAAGCCGCTGGGTGAGTAAAAAATGACAAGAAGCCTGTGCATTGCATCGCAACGCACAGGCTTTCGGCATATACATTCATTTGAGGAGATCCATGGAATTTACTGAGATCACAAGCCGGCAGAATGCAACGCTCAAGCATCTGGCACGGCTGGCACGCGAAAAAAAATATCGGCTCACGACCGGCGAGATGGTCTGTGAAGGGGAAAAGATGCTTGGGGAAGCGCTCGCATCCGGGATCCGCGTCAACAGTGTTTTGGTGCGCACAGGTGCGCAGTGGAACACAGACCTGCTGACCCGTGCACAGGCACAGGGTGCAGCCCTGTTCACCGCCGAGGAAAAGCTCTTTACGCTGGCAAGTGATGTGGAAGCATCGCAGCCGGTACTGTTTTCCTGTGTGCGTCCGGTGCAGACGGAATCCGATCTCTCCGGTGTGCGCCGCGCCGTTCTGCTCGATGGCTTGCAGGATCCCGGAAATCTGGGAACGATCCTGCGGACAGCGGACGCCTTCGGACTGGATCTTTTGATCTTATGTGAAGGCTGTACCGATCCGACCGCGCCCAAGGTCGTTCGTGCCACGATGGGGGCGGCATTTCGGCAGGCTGTATGCCAAATGCCGCTTGCACAGGCGGTCGAAGCATTGCGGACGCAGGAGATCCCTGTCTATGCGGCTGCCCTTTCGCCGGACAGTGTTCCCATTCCAGCCGATGGCTTGCCCGATCGTGCGGCGATCATCATCGGCAATGAAGGGCATGGCGTTACCCAAAAGGCATTGACTTTATGTGATGAAAAAATTATAATTCCCATGTCAGGGCACGCCGAATCACTCAATGCAGGAGTTGCAGCGGCCATACTCATTTGGGATATGACCACAAAAGGGGGATCAATCAGGTCAAAGCGCGTATACTGGCTGTGGCTTGCAAGTAAGCTCGATCTGGACGCGGCAGTCATCCGCCGCCTGACCGAATCCTTTGGAACACCGGAATTCCTTTATGGAGCCGAGCGGG
>JARIAV010000131.1 GCA_029257685.1 Butyricicoccus sp. | reverse complement strand
CACTCTGACCAAGGCTGGCAATACCAACAGAAAATCTACCAGAGGATGCTCAGGGAGAAGGGGATCCGGCAAAGCATGAGCCGGAAAGGAAACTGCCTGGACAATGCTGTCATTGAGAATTTCTTCGGCTTGCTCAAAACCAAGCTGCTCTACTTGCAGGAATTCCAGTCAATGGAACACTTCAAGCAAGAGTTGATCGAGTATTTGGATTACTACAACAACAGACGAATCAAAGAAAAATTAAAGGGCTTGCCGCCCGCATTACACAGACAACAAGCCCTTTCGGTAGCTTGAACAGTATTTACCTAAAAATATTGTCTAACTTTTTGTGGTCAGTTCAGAAAAAGGTAGTGCCCTTTTTGAAATCCATCGCTTCAAAAAGGGCACCACCTTTGCTTTTGCTCTGAAATGCCCAAATATGTGGGTTCAACTCCCACCAGTTGGTGGGAATGACCCTTTTGCATCTTTGGAAAATGAGCTGCTTTTTCGGCATAAAAAAACGCGAAACACCTTGATACTCTAAGGCTTTTTGCCTTTGCATCAAAAGTGTTTCGCTTTTCTGGTGCAGATGGTGGGACTTGAACCCACACGCCCTTGCGAGCACTAGCACCTGAAGCTAGCGCGTCTGCCATTCCGCCACATCTGCATATTTTGTTTGATAAAAAACTTGGTGCGAGTGATGGGACTTGAACCCATACGTCGTGAAACACACGCCCCTCAAACGTGCCTGTCTACCAGTTCCAGCACACTCGCATGCAAGATACTATAATAGTATAATATAGCATTTGCCATTTGTCAACAAATTTCTCCGTTCTTTTTATGTTGATTTTTCATAAATAAAACTATTGATATTTATGCAATATGCCGAACAAATGCAGTTGACTTTTATTCCAATCGAATGTATACTAGGATTGTAAACAAAAGAAAGAGGTGCTGAGGGTTATGCGTATTACGCACGAAGCAGACTATGCAATCCGTGTTGCATTTTGTCTGGCAGAATGCGGCGGCAAGCTCGGTGCAAAGGAGATTTCTGATCAAACCGGTGTTACATTACGTTTCGCACTGAAGATCCTGCGCAAACTGATCCAAGCTGGCATGGTTCGCTCTTATAAGGGTGCAAATGGCGGCTATGAGCTCGCAAAGGAACCGACTGAAATCAGTATGGGCGAAATCATCGAATGTATCGATGGCACGATCACGATCAATCACTGTTTGTGCAATGAATTTGCCTGCACGAGAGTAGAGTCCAAAAACACCTGCAATTTCCGAAAAGTTTTCGGATCGGTCAATGCTATGATCCGAAAAGAGCTTTACAGTGTTACGTTAGACAAATTTTTAGATTCACAACTTTAGGAGGAAATGATTATGAAGTTCGTATGTTCCGTATGTGGTTATGTTTATGAAGGCGACGCTGCACCGGCTGAGTGCCCGATCTGCCATGCTTCTTCTGACAAGTTCATCGCACAGACCGGCGAGATGACCTGGGCTGCTGAGCACGTGATCGGTGTTGCTGCAGACGCTCCGGAAGACATCAAGAAGGATCTCCGCGCTAACTTCGAGGGCGAGTGCACCGAGGTTGGTATGTATCTGGCAATGGCTCGCGTTGCACATCGCGAAGGCTATCCGGAAATCGGCCTGTACTGGGAGAAGGCTGCATTTGAAGAGGCTGAGCATGCTTCCAAGTTTGCAGAGCTGCTGGGCGAGGTTGTAACCACCTCCACCAAGAAGAACCTGCAGATGCGCGTTGAGGCTGAGAACGGTGCTACCGCTGGTAAGACCGATCTGGCAAAGCGTGCAAAGGCTGCAAATCTGGATGCAATCCATGACACCGTTCATGAGATGGCTCGTGACGAAGCTCGCCACGGCAAGGCATTCAAGGGCCTGCTGGAGCGTTACTTCGGCTAATTCCAAAAACCGAATCTTCACCCCTTGGTATGGAAACCACTTCCTGCCAAGGGGTTTTCTATTCCTTATTTTCACACTTTCTTCTTTTCCATTGCAAAAAATGTAAAATGGTGCTATAATGACACAGATTCTTCCAAAAAAGCATAATATGGAACGAGCAACACTTTTTCAGAAAGTAGTGAAAAAAATGAAGATCATCCTCATCATGGTACTCGGTGTCCTGATCGGCCATTGGTTCCCCGACCGCCACAAGAAAAAAAATGAACTGTTTCAGATCATCTGCACGACCCTTCTGATCTTCTCGATGGGCGTCATGCTGGGCAGCCGCGAAAACTTCCTGCGCGATCTTTCCAGCCTCGGTCTGCAAAGTCTGCTTTTCTGCCTGATCCCTGCGATCTTTTCCCTGCTGCTCGTCTATATCCTGAGCCGCCGCTATCTGGAAACGCGTAATAAGGAGGAACGATAATGGTCATTCTCGCGATCGCCGCCCTGCTTGCCGGTATCTTTTACGGGATGCTGGACGGTACAAACCCCATCATTTCCGGCATTGCCTCACACTCCGACCTCATTCTGATCCTGTTGATGATCTCCGTCGGCATCAGTGTCGGGACACATCACGGACTTCTCCGGAAAATACGGGAATACCATGTAAAGATCCTGCTCATTCCAGCCGGCGTCATCGTCGGTTCCATTCTGGGCGGTGTGGTATGCAGCCTGCTTCTGGGACTCCCGCTCAACGAAGGGATCTCTGTTGCAGGCGGTATGGGCTGGTACAGCCTTTCCGGCGTTACCATCAGCAACTTTGCCGGCGCCGAGCTGGGCAGTATCGCCTTTTTGAGCAATCTCATGCGTGAGATCTTTTCATTTTTCAGTATCCCTCTGATTGCAAAGTATTTCAATGCATACAGCTGTATCGCCCCTGCCGGTGCGACGAGCGAGGACACCACCCTCCCCATGATGATCCGCTACACGAATGAAGAAACCGTTGTGCTGTCCGTCATCAACGGCATCGTGTGCTCGGCTGCCGTACCGATCCTGATCTCCCTTTGCTATCCCCATTGAGGGACACCAAACCTGATATCATCACTGAGGCGCGCAGGCCAAATGGCTTGCGCGCCTGTTTCATTTTTCAAGCGATCTTGTCAGGCAATCAGAGTTTCAATGTGTCCCACGCTTTTTTCACTGTCACACGGTACAATCCATAGAACACAGCGGACAGGATCCCAATCAGGAGGAGACAGATGGACAACCCTGTACGCTCTGTGGCGTCGATAACACCATCTCCCCCATTTGCCATCAGGATCAATGTGTAAAAGCACAAGATGAGCAGCGTTCCAATGAGCACCGGTGCAAGGAATACGCGTTTGACCTGTTCTTTCGATGTTTTCCGGAGATAAGCATTCGATGCGCCCAGTTTACGCAGATCCTCATACACCCAGAGATTGGACAGGATCAGGGTCTGGCTTCGTGTATAGAGGATCACTGCCACCGCTGCAAAACAGAGGATGGCAACGAACACGAACAGAAGCAGGAATACTGCAAAGTTAGAAACAACATCTCCTGCATCCAATGCCCTGAATTTGGGCATATATTTCCAGTTCATACGAAAATCAGAAGCATCCGGTTTATCAGGGTCAATTGGAGGGAATGCAGCATAGTGCGGACTTTCCGGATCCAAGAAGTACGGCTCCCCTTTTTCGGTATAATATTCCCGCTCGATCCGGTCATCCCCATCTATGCGCGCCGCTTCCGTGCCCGAATGGGCCACGATCTCATGGAACAGCTTTTTCTCAAAATCATAGCTGTCTCCTTCTGTATTGAACACGATTTGGATCTCCCGCCAATCCAAAGGCAATCCTATGGTGATCTGCGCATAATCTGCATCTGGCAGTACGTGAATATCATGAAACAGATCACTTTGAAGCGGCTCATCCACCGTGCGTACACGCAGCTGCTCTCGCGTGACCGGATTCGTCACCAAGCCGATCGTATCAAAATCACTATACCGATCCAAGGTCGCCGCACTTTCACCAGAGCTTAACACGAGACTGTCACCTGTCAGCGCATTCCATGCAGAGACCGAAAAAAATCGGATCTCGCAAAGGGTCTCCGTGTATTCTCTTGTATACGTCGTTCCCATCGAACCTTGCGTTTCGATATGCCGTGTGCCGTCCACCGCAAGGGATGCGGATGGCATTTCCACATAGTCCGTGATCTTTTCACCATATCTTGCCGCTAAGGCTTCGATCTCCTCTTTCCCAAGCATCTCCTGATCGGCACAGTAAAAAAACTGGCAGTCCATGGGGCGGTTTGTAATTTCCGCTTTGCCCGGTGTGAGCAGCATAGGGGGATAGAACGCTGAAAAATATGCACCTGCCACCAGCACAGTCACCACCAGCATATTCCGAACGGTCTGCCGCCCCTGAAACTGCATCATGCTGCTTTCGATCAAATGCCGGTAGCGATTCTTTCCCCGATGCCAGCCGCCTGTCACGGTATAGAGCAGCACCCAATACAGACCGATCAGCGCAGGCAAATAAAACAGGGCGGTGAGGAACTCCGGTGCATACCAATGCAGCACCCGTACACAGAAGGTAGGGGTAAAATATCCCAGCAGACCACCCAGCACCATCATCAGGATGCCGCCCCATCCATACCAATGGGGTACTGCACGGACTGGCTCCGCCCGATGGCTCTCCTGAATGATATCGAGCACGTTCACACGCGAAAGGAAACAATGCTGCATGACAAGGAGAGCGGTCAAAACAAATGCTGTGAAGGCTGCTGATATCCCATACGCACGCAGATCAAAAATCAGGAGCATTTCCGGTGTGTCCACCAGCGTCAGACGGAAAACAGACCAAATGAGCCAGCACAGAGGCGTTCCCAAAAGGATACCTGCCCCACAGGACACGAGCGTCAGCCCCAGTACCTCCCGCCGCATCTGCTCCCCCAACACCTTCCGGCTCATTCCCAACGCCAGAAACACACCGGTTCCTCTTGATTTGTAACGAAAAAACAAACCGGCTGCATAGATCGAGAATGCGGCACATCCGATCACCGCGAGGATAAAGACCATCATGACCTGCTTGCGGGAATCCCCACCCTCAGGCAGCGTATTTTGTACCGTAGGCGAGTACATCATCATGCAAAAGGCCGTGATGAGCAGGCTTGCAAAGAACAGACAGCCAGAGAGCAGCGCATATTGGTTTTTTTCGCGTCTCCGCAGCGTCCGAAACACGGTGCTTCGATCCCTCATGCTTCCCTCACCTCATCACTCATCTCCCGTATGGTATCCAGCAAAGCATCCTGAAAGTCCCGCCGCTCCCGATCGCCGCGCACCAATGTTTTCCGCACATCTCCATCCTTCAGGATCACTACACGGTCACAAAAGCTCGCCGCAAAGGAATCATGGGTCACCATGAAGATGGTGGCAGACAGTTCATTTTTTGCACGCAGGAACGCATCGATGACCGCCTGTGCAGACTTCGAGTCCAGATTGCCTGTCGGCTCGTCTGCAAGGATCAGTTCCGGATCGTTGATGAGGGCACGCGCCACAGCCGTGCGCTGCCGCTCCCCACCGGATACATCGGCTGGAAACTTGTTTTTGATCTGTGAGATCCCAAACAGTTCACAAAGCATATCGGCACTTTTTTCCATCGAGGCATCCGTGCGGCCGCCAATGATGCGCGGCAGCATGATATTGTCCCGAATGGTCAGCCCGTCCAGAAGCAGGAAATCCTGAAAGACAAACCCCAGCTTCTCGTTGCGCACATGTGCCATGCGTGCCTCATCCAGAGCTGCGAGATCGGTATCTCCCAGCCTGATCCTTCCGGAATCGCAGGGGATGTAGCAGGAGATACAGTTGAGGAGGGTCGATTTCCCCGAACCGGATGGCCCCATGACGCCAACGAACTCCCCTTTTTTCACTGCCAGCGAAACACCCTTGAGCACTTCATACGTATCCTTGCCCACCTGATAGGACTTGTGCAGATCTTGAACGGATAACATCATATCGCCCCTTTCTATTGATTTCAGCATACCAAGTGCCAAAAGGAGGCGCAACCGCATCCGTCATCCTTGAAGATCCTCCTGTAATCTTTGGCAGGCGGATGTCATAAACTGCATTTTTCCTGTAAAGTTTGGTTTTGATATTTCATGGCTTCATGATAAAATTGAAACGAAGACATCGAAAGGAAGATGGAACTGCTATGCTATCGATCGCGATCTGTGACGACAATCGAGAAAGCCGACTGAGCCTGCGCTGGCTTTTGGAAAGTATTTTGGAAAGACAAGGGCTGGAGCATATCATTTATGAGTTTTCCGCCGGAGAAACGCTGCTCTCATGGATGCACAAGCACCCCAACGAGGTCGATCTGCTGTTTCTGGATATCGAGATGGGGGCACTCAACGGCATGGAAACGGCAAGAACGCTGCGTGCCGATCACGATATCCTGCAAATCGTTTTTGTGACCGGATTTTCCGACTATGTATTCGATGGCTATGGTGTGGGCGCACTGGATTACCTGCTCAAGCCTGCCAAGCGGGAGCAGCTCGAATCCATCCTCTCCCGCACACTGGCGAAGCGGTGTCAGGACGCAGGGCAGGTCTATTCCTGTCACAGCGGTGATATCTGGTATCGTATCCCTTATCGGGAGATCCTGTACTTTGCATCCGACCGGCGTAAGATCCATTGCATCACCACAAAGCGCAATTATGAATTTTATGGCAAGCTGGACGAAGTGGCACAAGAGCTGACCGGCGGGGATTTCGTCCGCATCCATCAGCGATATCTGGTGCGTGCAGATGCCATCGGGCAGATCTGCGGCAATGAAGTACAGGTCGGAACACAGACCTTGCCCATCAGCCGCTCCTGTCACGAGCAGGCACTGCTTGCGCTGACGCGAAGTGCTTTGAAAGGCTGAGTGATTATGCGTTTCCATCTGCCTTTCTTTTCTCTGGGTTTCTATCTGTTTTTTGCATTTCTCAACGGATGCTTCCTCTATCGCCTGTGCCAGGGCTTTATCGCAGTCAAAGAAGCTGTGTGGGCAAAGCTCCTGCTGTTTGCTGCGCTGATGCTCTCCAGTGCTATGGTGATCTGGGTCGGTGACAACAACTTTGCCCTGACCCTGCCGTTTTATATGCTGGCGTTCCTGCTTTCCACCAAGGGCGATCGACTGGCAAGGGTGACGATCGGCTGTGTTTTCTTCTGCTTTATCATGTCGGTCTGTGCCATGTCGGATACCTATTTGATCCCCCTTGATCGTTTGGGTTATTATGATATCGCGACCGCACTGGTACGCCCCCTCCTCTTTGGCGTTTTCTATTTGGCATTTTACAGGCATCTGAAAAAAGGAGTCGTTCGACTGCCCCATCATTTATGGAAGCTTTGCGCTGGACTTACGCTCCTTCCCTTCGCCGCCCTTTCCGCCCTGATCCTCCCTGCGTACTGGATGCCGGATTCCATCCTGCTGCATGACTTCAACTGGTTTCAAGGCGCAGTGATCCTTCCCTTTTCGCTGCTTTCCTCTCTGGTCCTGCTCCGGAGTGTCCTCGTACTCTCCGATTATGAAGCCAAGGCGCAGGCGGCTGCTTTTTCGGAAATGCGCGAGATCTATTATCAGGGCTTGAAACGCGAACAGACACAGGTGCGCACCCTGCGGCATGATCTGCGGAACCATCTGCATACCGCACTTGGACTTTTGGAGCGCGGCAGCACAGAAAAACTCCATCAGTATCTCCTTGCACTGGCAGATTCGCACGCCCTGCGCAGTTCTCACCGCATCTGTGAAAATGAGATCGTCAATGTGGTCGTGTCCTCCAAATATGCAGAGATGGAGGCGCACGCGATCCAAGCAGATATGCAGATCCTCCTGCCTGCCACACTGCCCATCGCGGATACCGATCTGTGTGCCCTCTTTGGCAATGCGCTGGACAATGCGATCGAGGCGGCACAAGCGTCTGAAGGCAAACACATCATCATTCGCTGCAAGGCAGAACGCGGCTTGTTCATGCTCCGGATCCAAAACACATTTTCCGGTGAGATACGGACAGACCTCCGGACAACAAAGCGCGACAAAACGCTGCACGGCTTTGGACTGGCCGGTATGCAGGAAATCGCCGCACGGTATGGGGGATTTTTGGAAGCCTCCCACACCGATCGAATGTTTGAACTGCTCATCAGTATCCCCTTGTCCTCTTAGGCATCAAAAAAAGCGGCCGTGCCACAGCACGACCGTTTTTTTGCAAAATAACGCTCAGATCATATCATGATTCCTGTTTTAGCGAACCGGACAAGCACCGCCTACGCAGTCGCTCGCGCCGATATCCAGCTCGGTCTCCTCCTGCTCATACTTCGAGATCAG
>JARIAV010000100.1 GCA_029257685.1 Butyricicoccus sp. | reverse complement strand
AGCAGAGAAACATGTCGTGCTGATGACAGCGGCGTTTCTGCTCGCACATACTGCGGAAGGTTTGGAGATCCGTCCGGTTTTCTTTTCTGCGAAAAAGATTTGCTTTGGGAAGCAAGAGAGACTTTTTGGAAATCCGTTCGGTTTGTCTTTCTGCGAAAAGAATTTGCTTCAAAGCAAAGAGTAACGTGTCGCGGCCGCGCGACGGCGGCACAAGGGGTAGAACCTTGCGGTTCTTGCCCTTGTGAATCCCACACTCCCTGTCCATTCGGTTTACCTATCTGCCGCCGAAAGGGTGTGAAAGTATGAGCTCCGCCACAGGCGGGATTTCTGCGGTCGGTTCGTTTCCGCGGAAGTGCCCCAAGGGCGCGAATGTATGACCTCCGCCGCAGGGCGGGTCTTCTTCAGCCCTTTTACAAATTGGTGCGGTGCAGGCTCTTTCAGATAAGCGAAAGAAGCGTGTGCGCAGAGCTTTGCAGGCAATGGGCAAGGCAAGCGCGGCACTTCCCTGACCAGCCCCTCCATGAACGCTCGCGTGAACGCTGTTCAGCACCCAAAGCAGGAGCAATGGACGTTCGAGCACTGACCATCAGCAGAAAGAATCCGCAGCATTGGAACAGTCCGACCAGTGCGCACACTGGTCGGCTCGTTCCAGATGCGGCAACGCGGCAAATCCCATAACCCAACGAAACCCTTTCAGCCGAAACGCAAAGAAGATCGCCAGTCCTGTTTGCGGCATAACGCAGAAACAGCCGATACAGTCGCATGAACAACCAGCACCCAAAAGGGCTCGATAAAACCCGCCTTGTGGCGGAGCTCATACATTCACACCCTTGGGGCACTTCCGCAGAAGCGAACCGACCTCGCAAGACCCGCCTGTGGCGGAGGTCATACTTTCACACCCTTTCGGCGGCACCAAGGTGAATCTGATGGAGAGGGATGGGTGGGATTCATAAGGGCAAGGAAACCGCAAGGTTTCCAGCCCTTATGCCGCCGTCGCCGGCGCGACACGTTACTTTTTGCTTCCAAGCAAATCTTTTTAGCAGAAAAGAAAATCCTACGGACGTTCATGACTTGGTCGACGGGGTCGACCACAGCCTCGCCGGAAATCGACCCACTGGGTCAATTTCTATTTCGGCAAGGCTCTTTGCTTCCAAGCAAAAATTTTTAGCAGAAAAGAAAACCTTGCGGATTTCCAAACGCTCCGCAGTCTGTGCGAGCATAGATTTCACCCGCCGTCGCGAGACTACGACATGTTTCCCTGCTTCTTGTAGCAAATCTTTTTACGGGAACGGAAAGCCTGATTTCCTATAAACTGAAAACTCAAACTGAAAATTTTTCTCCCAATTCTTTTCCAAAAAGAAAGCCCCAAGGATTAGAGCGATTCTCCAACCCTTGGGGCACTTCCCATCAAAATATCAATTTACAAGGAGTAAACCTTATGCCTCAGCCTTGATCTTCTTCAGCTGTGCAAAGCGCGGCAGACCGTTCTCCTTCGGGCCAACGTTCTCGCCAGCGATCAGCGGCATTGCATAATCAACAAATGCCTGTGTGACACCGTTGCCTTCCTCGTTGATCCACTCACGCGGAACCTTCTTCTCAGTGTTTGCAACCTGAGACAGCGGCAGCAGCTCGATCTCGCACTTGTAGCCGTTCTCGTCACGGGTGCACTTGAAGCCCGGCATGAAGTCGGTCTTACCAGCAACTGCATTCTCAACAGCAGCCTTACCAGAAGCGTAGGACTCGTCCACGTCAGTCTTGGAAGCGCAGTGTGCAGCGCAGCGCTGGAGCAGGGACAGCTCGATGCCGCGAACCTTAACGCCCAGCTCGTTCTTGACCTTGTCAGCCAGCATAGCAGCCAGACCGCCCAGCTGTGCATGACCAAAGCCGTCCGTTGCAGAGGTTTCAGCCTCAGAAACGAACTTGCCGTCTGCATAGTGGATACCCTCAGAAACAGCAACAAGGCAGTTGCCCTTCTCAGCATATACCTTCTTAACGTCAGCCATGAACTTGTCCATGTCGAAGTCGGTCTCCGGCATGTAGATCAGGTCAGGGCCTGCACCCTGTGCGGTAGCCAGACCAGCAGCGGCGGTCAGCCAGCCAGCATGACGGCCCATGATCTCAACGACACAAACCATACCGGTGTCATATACGCGTGCATCCTGATAGATCTCCATGCAGGAGGTCGCGATGTACTTGGAAGCGGAAGCGTAGCCTGGGCAGTGGTCAGTACCGAACAGATCGTTGTCGATGGTCTTCGGGATACCCATAACACGGCAGTCATAGCCGGACTTCATCATGAACTTGGAAATCTTGTTGCAGGTGTCCATGGAGTCGTTGCCGCCGTTGTAGAAGAAGTAACGAACGTCATACTTCTTGAAGATCTCGAGGATACGCTTGTAATCGGTATCATCTACATCCGGATCTGCCAGCTTGTAGCGGCAGGAGCCCAGAGCAGAGGACGGGGTGTAGCGCAGGAGCTTGAGCTCTTCGCGATCCTCCTTGTCGATATCGAGAAGGTGATCGTCGAGCACGCCGCGGATACCGTGTGCAGCACCCAGAACGCGGGTGATGGACGGGCAGTCGAGCGCAGTTTCGATTGCACCCAGAACAGATGTGTTGATTACGGATGTTGGACCACCGGACTGGCCGATGATGCAAGCGCCCTTCAGTTCACTCATTGGAAAAAACCTCCTAAATGTTAAAAATAACCTTTACGGATATTTTGGTACAAAAAAATCATACCATATCGCCCGGCAAAAATCAATTTCTTTTCTGGTGGAAATTCACAAAATCGACAACATGTGGATTTGAAGAACAAGGGACTTGATTTTGACAGATTTTGCTGGTAGAATATTCATAGAATATTTTGGTTCGCAGGAATCAGAATAGATTTGTGAAAGGAAGTAATCAAAATGCCATTAGTTACTACTACAGAAATGTTTAAGAAGGCATATCATGGCGGCTACGCTGTTGGTGCTTTCAATGTAAACAACATGGAGATCGTTCAGGGTATCACTGAGGCTTGTCAGGAGCAGAAGGCTCCGGTCATCCTGCAGGTATCCAAGGGTGCGCGCGCATACGCAAACCATACTTATCTCGTAAAGATGGTAGAGGCTGCAATCAAGGAGTGCCCGGACGTTCCGATCGCTCTGCATCTCGACCACGGCAATGACTTCGAGATCTGTAAGTCCTGCATCGACGGCGGCTTTACCTCCGTTATGTTCGACGGCTCCGCTATGCCTTACGAGGACAACGTAAAGGTTGCAAAGCAGGTCGTTGAGTATGCACATGCACACGGCGTTGTTGTCGAGGCTGAGCTGGGTCAGCTGGCTGGCGTAGAGGACGACGTTGTTGCTGAGGATCATCAGTACACCGATCCGGCACAGGTTCAGGACTTCGTTGAGAGAACCGGCGTTGACTCTCTGGCAATCGCAATCGGTACTTCTCACGGCGCTTACAAGTTCAAGCCGGGTCAGAAGCCGCAGCTGCGTTTCGACATCCTGGAGGACGTTTCCAAGCGTCTGCCTGAGTTCCCGATCGTTCTGCACGGTGCTTCTTCCGTTCCGCAGGACTTCGTTGCAAAGGTAAACCAGTACGGCGGCGCAATGCCGGATGCGATCGGTATTCCGGAAGAAATGCTGCGTCAGGCTGCTGAGAGCGCTGTCTGCAAGATCAATATCGACTCCGATATCCGTCTGGCAATCACCGCTGCGATCCGTGAGCACTTCGCTGTACATCCGGCAGACTTCGATCCGCGTCAGTACCTGAAGCCGGCTCGTCAGGCTGTCAAGGACATGGTTACCCACAAGCTGGTTAACGTTCTGGGCTGCAACGGCAAGGCATAAGAAAGCAAACACAGAGGCACCTTGGGTTTTCAAGGTGCCTTTTTGCAAAAAATAAAAATTTCAAAAAATATTGTTTTGTCTCTTTGGTTTTGTCTGTTGTGGTCGATAATCATACAAAGGAGTTGATGTATCATGAGTATTGAAAGTTCTATCGCCGCTATGAGCATGAATATCAGTCAGGCGAATCTCCAGAGTGCCATGAATATCTCTTTGATGAAAAAGACGATGAATCAGGAAGAAGCGAACGCAATGCAGCTCATCGAAAGCATGGCTGCGGCTGTTCCGCCTCCGTCTAACCACATCATCGACGTATTGGCTTGACACGCGAAAAAAGGCGTCTATCTGAGCAGATAGACGTCTTTTTTGCTCCAATATTTGCGCTATATAGAAAATCTTTTTACTGTTTATAAAATCATGATATCCGAGAAAGAAAAAGGATGCCGCGGCAGTCTGCGTCAGGGACAGTTCATAAAATCTGCCTCTGTCTGTCCATCTATCCCCGCACTGCCAGCATTGGGCAGCTGTGCTTTCGCCTCCATGCGGCATACTAAACCGCGAGGAGGTGGCGCAAATCATGCGAATACGAAAACGGTGGGTCGCGCGATCGAGTGCGGTCGTGCTTGCGCTGATGCTGTCCTTTGGCTCGGCACTGGCAGTCGATTCTCTCATTCCGGTGGGACGCGCGGCAGGTATCAAGCTCCATGCAGACGGTGTGATGATCGCCTCGGTCGATCCGGTCACAACATCGCTTGGACAGGTCACACCGGCAAAAAATGCAGGTATCCGTCCGGGTGATATCATTCTGACTGTAGACGGCGAACCCGTGGACACCAACGATGCCTTACAGGAACAGGTCGCCAAGAGTGCAGGGCAGCCCATCGAGATCCAGCTGCGGCGAGAGCAGGAAACGGTAACGTGTAAGGTGACACCTGTGCAGGATACCGCCGGAAAGTATCGTCTGGGCGTGATGATCCGCGATGGTATGGCAGGCATCGGCACGATCACCTATGTCGATCCGAAAACAGGTGCGTATGGATCGCTGGGGCACGGTATCTGTGACGGGGAGAGCGGCGTTCTGGTACCGCTTGCCGATGGTACCCTGATGGAAGCCTCAGTTGCGAACGTGCATCGCGGACAGGTCGGAGAGCCAGGTTGCTTGCAGGGAGAATTCAATCTGCAAGCGGATATGGGTACGGTAGATAAAAACACGGATACCGGTATCTTCGGCGTGCTGACCGATGACAGCTATTATAAAAATCTGAAGGAAATGCCCCTTGCATCGCGCGATGAGGTCAAGGTCGGCCCCTGTGAGATCTGGTCGAATGTTGAGGGCGAGACAGTCGCACATTATGAGGCAGAGATCACAAAGACCGGCGGCAAGGGCGACAATGCAAATGTGCTGCTTATCCATGTGACCGATCCCGTACTCCTTGAGAAAACGGGCGGTATCGTGCAGGGTATGAGCGGCAGCCCGATCATTCAGAATGGCAAGCTGGTCGGCGCAGTCAC
>JARIAV010000093.1 GCA_029257685.1 Butyricicoccus sp. | reverse complement strand
GCGGCTGTGCCCAAAATGAGCATGTACAGCCAGATCCTCGAACGAAAAAAAGAGGCATTTGCACTGGATGATATCATTGTGTTCGATGAGAGAAAAGTGTTTTTTCCGACCTATTATAGTATCGACTTGTTTCGGAAGTGGCTGGAAAAAAATCCAGAGGCATCGGAACAGCCCATGATCTCGCATATGCCAGGAAATCAGATCCTGTTTTCTGTACCCATAAACAAGGAAGATCCTGCCAAACGAAAGATCATTCTGGCGATGAAATCCTATTATGGGATACAGGAAGTGATGGCGCGGGCAAATGATCAGAGTCAGGGTATCAGCTTCCTTATGGAGCCCGGAGGCCGGCTGATCGTAGGCCCTGTGGGGAAATATGAATTGACCGAGGATGAGGTCGGATATTTACAGGAGAAGATCGCGACAGCTTTTCATGCCAGAATGCAGGAGGATCATACGATCGATCAGAGCTTTACCATGGATCTGAAAAATGGTGAAAAGATGCTTGTTTCTGCACATGCGCTCGATATCAATGACTGGATGCAGGTTTCGATCACGCCATGGAGCCTCAAGGAAAAAGAATATTCCTATCGTTTGGTGATCTATTTCTGGCTCATCATGCTCGCTGGTGTTGTAGGGACAGGCATTATTGCCTATATCATCTCCCTGCAAAAGCAGGCACGCATGAAGCTGGAAAAAATGGCATACAGCGATCTGCTCACCGGGGGCATCACCAATGATGCGTTTCGGATCCAATGCCTCGATCATCTGCGTGCGACCGGCTGGTCGTCCTATGCCGTCATCTATCTCAACCTTTGCGATTTCAAATATATCAACGAGAGATGGGGCGTGAATGGCGGAAACGAGGTGCTGCGATATATCCATGATACCTTTGAAAAAAATATCATGGAGGATGAACTGGTTGCACGCAGTGAGATCGACCATTTTTTCCTGCTGCTGCGTGGCAACTCTGAGGAGGAAGTCCGAACGCGTATCCTTGATATCATCGATCTGCTCAATACATCGAGCCGCGCATATTTGCTGGACTATAAGCTGGAATTCATCGTCGGCGGTTATATGGTAGAGCAGTACGGGGTCGCGCTGCAAACCTTGCAGGACAATGCAAGACGCGCGGCACGATTTGCCGAGGAGAAGAATGTCTGCGTATTTTATAATGCAGAGGTCATCAAGAAGATCGAGCGAGAGAACAAGCTCAATGACCTGTTTGAGGATTCTTTGAAAAATCATGATTTTCAGGTCTACCTCCAACCCAAGGTGTATATTCAGGAGACCCGTCCCTGCGCCGCTGAAGCATTGGTGCGCTGGATCCATCCGGAGGAGGGGATGATCTTTCCGTCTGATTTTGTTCCGCTTTTTGAACAGAATGGCAAGATCTGCAAGCTGGACTTCTATATGTTTGAGGAGGTCTGCAAGATCCTGGCACGCTGGCAGGCGGAAAACCGGCCGATGAGTGAAGTCTCTGTCAATATCTCGAGAGAACATCTCAAAGGCATGGATGTTTCGTTTGCACACGAATACTGCGCGATCAAGGAAAAATATCAGATCCCAGATGGGATCATCCAGCTTGAACTCACGGAAACCTCCATGTTCTATGCGCCGCAGCTCCCCTGCGTCATAGAGGTCATCGGTATTTTTCATGCGGGTGGTATGACCTGTGCGCTGGATGATTTTGGATTTGGATATTCCTCCCTTTCTGCACTCAATGAATTCAATATCGATACCATCA
>JARIAV010000080.1 GCA_029257685.1 Butyricicoccus sp. | reverse complement strand
CGCAGGTTTTGGCGGAGCAGCTCCGCGCTGGTCAGCTGGGATTCGTAGCGTTTGGATCGTTCCGCATAGGTCAGGTTGATATGCTGGGCGCGGTCGCTCAGGGTGAGGCAATACTTGCGCTGGGTGTCGATCTCGCGCGTGAGCTGTTCGGTCTGCGTGACCGCTTCGGTCAGCTGCTGCTGTTCTGCCCGCGCAAGCGTCAGCGGGCTGTCCTCCGCTTCGATCTCCGCACGCCATGCGTCCAGATGTGCGATGGCGGTATGGGCACGCTGTGCCGGATCGCCGGTCTCTGCCATTGCGCGGAGCAGGGATCGGAAATCGTCCTCGGAGCGGATGAGGTCTGCCCCGTCGATCCAGAGGCAGGAAAGGAAATCTTCCTCGCTCATGCTCAGGAGCATCTGCCCGCAGTTTTTGGCGGTCAGCAGGCGGCAGCGTTCGCCGGAGGCGGTGTCGTATGCCTCGAATTCCTGCATGGGTGCGTTGGGGTCTTTTGTGGTGCGCTGGATGGTGACTGCTCTGCCATTCCATTCGATGTCCAAGCGGCCTGACATGGGTGCGCCGCCCAGCGGCTGGAAGCGTTCCAAGAGCGTGCGGTCACGGCGCAGCGCGTTCGGGCCATAGAGCATCACGCAGAGAAAGGCTCGCAGGGTGTCCTCGTTCCAGTCCTTCGGCAGGGTCAGCGCTGAAAACAGATCTGTAAATTCAATTTTTTGGCAGTCCATACGTCCGAACTGCCCTTCAAGCGCCAATAGTTTCATGATTTTCCTCATTCTATGGTATACAAGGCGTTTTGTGCCTGTTTTGCATTGGTGGTATTGTTTTTATTATAGCATATTCTGAGGCGATACAGCAAGTATGGCAGGGCATGAAATGCGGAAAAGGAGGGCTTTGCTTCCAAGCAAAGGGAATGTTTTTTGGAAAACCGCAGGTTTTCCTTTCCTTATATTCTTATTTTGCTTTCGAGAGCAAAGGGAACATTTTTCGGAACGTCCGCAGGGGTTTCCTTTCTGCTAAAAAGGATTTGCTTTGGAAAGCAGAGAGAATATTTTTTGGAAATCCGTCCGATTTTCTGTCTGCAAAATAGGCTTGCTTCAAAGCAAAGGGAAAGGTTTTTGGAACGTCCGTTGGATTTTCCTTTCTGCTAAAAAAGATTTGCCCCAAAGCAAAGAGCAACGTGTCGCGGCCGCGCGACGGCGGCATAAGGACTATAACCTTGCGGTTCTTGTCCTTATGAATCCAACACTCCCTCTCCATTAGATCGACCTTGGTGCCGCCGAAAGGGTGTGAAAGTATGACCTCCGCCACGGGCGGGTCTTCCGCGGTCGGATCCTTTCCGCGGAAGTGCCCCAAGGGTGTGAAAGTATGACCTCCGCCGCAGGGCGGGGCTTCTTCAGCCCTTTTACAAATTGGTGCGGTGCAATCTCGTTTCAAGTCAGCAGAAAGAAAAATATGCGCAGAGTTTTGCAGGCAATGGGCAAGGCAAGCGTGGCACTTCCTCGACCAGCCCCTCCATGAACGCTCGCGTGAACGCCGCCCATTTCCTAAAGAAACAGCAATGGACGTTCGAGCACAGACCACCCGTATCAAGAATCCGCAGCATTGGAACAGTCCGACCAGTGCGCACACTGGTCGGCTCGTTCCAGATGCGGCAACGCGGCAGATCCCATAACCCAACGAAACCCTTTTATCCGAAACGCAAAGAGGATTGCCAGTCCTGTAAGCGGCATAACGCAGAAACAGCCGATACGATTGCATGCACAACCAGCACCAAAAAGGGCTTCATAAAACCCGCCTTGTGGCGGAGTTCATACATTCACACTCTATGGGGCATTGCCATTGTCTATCTGATGGAAGATTAACTATTAAAAGTCAACCCCTAAAATAAGCGGAAGTGGATGGTGTTAGATGGCTGAAAAAGGTATAACAAAGTAGAGACTCTCTTGGGGTCTCAGTTGGCAGTGAGGAATAGATCAAGCTGCTGAGCGGTAAGGCTCTTGAGATTTCTCAAGCGCAAAGATCAGTCGAAGCAGCTTCTTGGCAACGTGGGAAAGTGCTACAAAATAATGTTTGCCTTCCCTCATCTTTTTCTCAAGATAGGTAGTAAAAACAGGATTCCAGATACAAACATACCGGGCAGCGTTGAATAGGGCATATCGCAAGTATCGGGAGCCCCTCTTTTCCATATGCGAATAGCGATTTTTAAGCTGTCCAGACTGATATGTAGATGGTGAAAGTCCTGCGTATGCAAGGACTTTATCTGGAGAAGCAAAATTTGAGAAGTCTCCGACCTCGGCTAGAATCACAGCTCCCGTTTGGAGACCAAGTCCTGGAATCGTGGTAATGGGAGATTGCAGTTCACTCATGATTTTCTCGATTTCTGCTTCAATATCATCGATTTCCTCATCCAACTCCCGGATCAGGTGGATGGTGTGCTTCAGTTCCAGACTCTTTGCAGGCATGTAGGAACCAATAGAGGATCTGGCTGCACTTTGTATCTCAACAGCTTTTTCCTTTCCGTAGCGTCCTTTGGAAGCCTTAGACAAAAGATTTTTTAAGTGGGTCAAATTTGAAACAGCTATCTGCTTGGCACCTGGCATTTCCTCCAAAAGTGCGTAAATAGATACCATATGAAGCTTGGGAACTAACTTTTCCAGCTCAGGAAAGAGAATACAAACCAGTCTGGAGACGCTGCTTTTTAATTTAGCTCTATCCTGTATCTTGCCAAAACGATATCTCGTTAGTGACTTTAGCTCCTCATTGTGGTAAGCTATATCTGTATAGGGTTTGAGACCTACATCGGATAACAGCATAGATGCAATCATACGAGCGTCCACACGATCAGTCTTTGTCTTTCTCAGGGTGAGGCTTTTTCGGTAGAGGTTTGTTTGCAGAGGGTTTAAGACATAGGTGGCGAGACCGTTGTTGAGAAGAAATCCCAGCAGATTGTAGCTATAATGTCCCGTTGCCTCAAGCCCTATTTTTATATTATCCTCAGGTGTTGTACAGGCACGGATTTCAGATAAAAGCAGATCGAAACCCTTCAATGTGTTTGGTATCGTAAACACATCTTTCAGAACTTCTCCTTCTGCGCTCAGGATATAACAATCATGCTTGTCCTTTGCAACATCGATTCCAATAGCTATGGTCATAACACGTACCTCCAATGATGAATTTGTGATGCTGTATCCCACAGAACACTTTACCTTTGTAGCCTTGCTTTACATAAACCGTCTGGCGGTATTTAACTAATCAACAAACCTGTAAAGGACTGTGGTTGGAACCTTCCCAAAACCATCTCGTGGTAGGAGTGTTGCACCAATCCACAGCATCTACTATAGTGTAGCATATGTTCCTGGAGAGGAAACATAAAAGCTACTACTCTTATAATACAAGGGAGTGTTGGATTCATAAGGATAAGAACCGTAAGGTTCTATTCCTTATGCCGCCGTCGCGCGGCCGCGACACGTTGCTCTTTGCTTTGAAGCAAAAATTTCTTAGCGGAAAGGAAAACCGAACGGATTTCCAAAAAAACATTCTCTCTTATTTTCCAAAGCAAATCTTTTAGCAGAAAAGAAAATCCTACGGACATTCCAAAAAACATTTTGACTTGCTTTGAGGCAAATCCATTCCCCTAAAATGAAAAATTTACGGTTTTCCCGCAATTCCTGTCTTACTGAGACAAAACACTTGACAATCCATAAAATTGGATTACAATAAAACGCAAAAGCAGAGTAGATCACTATGCGTAAAGTGCCACCGGAACGGGGAGTTGTCCGGCGGACGAAAGGAATGTTTCCTGCGGTACAGTGATCGCATCCCGCTGCACACAATTTAAGAGCGGTGACACCTCTTGAAATGCGTGCATTCAAATTTTCTGGAGGTGTTTTTCTATGCAAACACAAAAAAATGTATTCCGCCGCTCCCTTGATGAACTCAAATCCTCACGCACACTCGTCGTGACCGCTATGTTCATCGCTTTCAATCTGGCATTCGATCTCCTAGGACTCAAGATCTATATCACACCAGAGATCCGTATCTCTGTCGGCTTTGTTTTCAATGCCGCAGTCGGTATGTTCTACGGCCCCACGGTCTGCATGATGACCGGCTTCTGTACCGATGTGCTGGGCTTCCTGCTAAGCTCCAACAACCCGCGGGGCTACTTCCCCGGCTATACCCTCACTGCCATCATCGGCGGTCTGTTTTATGGACTTTGGCTCTATAAGGAACGCCCCTCTCTGCTTCGCTGCATCGGTGCCAAGCTGTCCGTCAACATTTTCTGTAATATGATCCTGAACAGTATCTGGAGCGTCATTTTATCCGGCAAGGGCTTTTGGGCACTGCTCCCAGGTAGACTATTCAAAAATGTCGTTCTACTACCCTTTGAGGTTGCATTGCTGTGGATAGTGGCAAATGTTGTGCTTCGGCAATTCCGGAGAGTATTTTCCAGCTCTGTCAGTTCCTGAACTTATCAATCCCCTGATTCTGGTTTTCAGGGGATTTTTCACGCTCTTTCTCCCCTTTTTAGAGGAGAAGCACTTTACAAATAGTAATATTATGGGTATAATATATATACTTTTATGACGGAGTTTGACGAAGATGGCAAGTGATTTTGCGAGGACCCTTGCGCTGCTGCGCCGTGAAAAGAAAATAAGCCAGCGCACGGCGGCAACCGACTTAGGTGTCTCCCAAGCGCTGCTCAGTCACTACGAGAACGGACTGCGTGAGCCGGGTCTCAGCTTTGTTGTGCGCGCAGCAGACTACTATAGCGTCTCCTGTGACTACCTGTTGGGCCGCTCTATGGCGCGTGATGGATCTTCCGTCCCGGCGGCACGCCTGCACGATGCTTCCTCCGATGGCACAGGCGAGGAAAACGCATTCCTGCTCCAGCGCCGTCTGGTCGTAAACTCAGCTGCCCTCTTGTTCGATATTGCGGAAAAGGCAGGCTCCGAACAGCTCTCCTCCGAGATTTCCACCTATCTTTCCATGGCGATCTATAAGGTGTTCCGCTATCTGTATGCCGCAGATCCCAGCGGTGTCGAGGAAGCCTTCCGTACCTCCAGCGAGCATTTCGACTGCCTGTGCAATGCACAGATGAACCTCAGCGAGCTGCGGATCCGTGCGGCTGCCAAGGGCAACGGTGACTTCGGCCTCATCCGCGAGGAGCTTCAGCTGCCTTCCCTCCAACCAGCCGATATCGCCCGCAACTTCCCCAACCTGTCTTCCTCCATGCTGACCCTTCTGCAAACCGTTGCAGACCACATCATGCCGAGCGAAACGCCCAAGTCCGCTACGGAAAAGCGCAGCAAATGATCTACAAAACTTTTCCGATATTTTGTCAGAAAAGTTGTTGACAAGGCAGGTTTTTCGTGATAATATAATATACGTCGCTGAGCTTGATTTCTAATCGCGTGGTGGCAGAAGATGAAGATGCTGGTGTAGCTCAGTTGGTAGAGCAGCTGATTTGTAATCAGCAGGTCGGGGGTTCAAGTCCGTCCACCAGCTCCAATCATCACCTCAATTTTATATGGGAGGTTTCCCGAGTGGCCAAAGGGAACAGACTGTAAATCTGTCGTCTATGACTTCGATGGTTCGAATCCATCACCTCCCACCAATCTTTTAGATACCATTCCGGTATCTATTCTTCTTCTCTGTCATCTTTTGTGATGCAGGACGTCAGAGGATCTTTCAAGCATCACCCAATTTTATATGGGAGGTTTCCCGAGTGGCCAAAGGGAACAGACTGTAAATCTGTCGTCTATGACTTCGATGGTTCGAATCCATCACCTCCCACCAAATCAAAAGACACCTTTCGGTGTCTTTTTTGTTTCTTCCGTTCTGGTAAAACAGACCACATCCCCCTTGCGGCTGACGGTAAACACCGCCTGTTCTGCAAACGTGATCTTCCCTGTAAAATCCACATCATATCCCAGTGCATCGGGATAACCGCACACCATCGCCGCAATGCGCTTTCCCTTGACGAATACCAGCTGCACCATCCCTTCACTGACCGTCTCGCAGATCCGGTTGCTGCGAAATCCGATCGCCGCCTCGATGTCCTTTTTTCCCGTGTACGGCGGGAAAGTGTACACCGCATCCCATGCAAACGGCACGACTGCATTGAGGGTCGTTTCTCCCTCGGCTGTGTACGCCAATGCTGTACCCAGCGTTTCCAGCTGCTTTTCGTTGCTCTGGTACCCATACCACCAATATCCTACGCCCACAAGGAGCAGGACAGCGATCCCTGCAAGGATCTTTTTTCCCATATCAAACACTCCAATCTAAAGCAATCAAGGGAGACTATGTACCATAGCCCCCCTTGATCGTTCTACCGTTTGAGAAAGAATGTGATCTCCGCAATCGTGAGCAGCACGCCTGCCGTCAGGATCATTTGGATCTGCGGAAGAAAAAATACTGCAAGCCGAACCATATCATCCACCTATCCATTCCAAATACATCGGTAATTCTATGGCGATCCTGATTCCCCACACCATGAACAGCGCGATCACCGGCAGCTTTTGCGCCCGTTCCTGCACCTTGACCGGCATCCGCAGCAAACGGATCAAAACCAGATAGCAGAGAAACCCAGCGGCTGCACCTGCGGTGTTCAAAATCAGATCATCGATCGAGGTCGCTCTGTAATTGAACAGCTGATTGCATTCAATAAACAGGGACATCGCAAAGCCAAAGCCTATGACGCGCTTCATATTGCGCCAGCCCTCCCAACAGAGAGGCAGCAGGAAGCCGAGCGGCACAAACAGCAGGATATTCCCACCGATTTGGATCAATCGTCCGGCTCCCCCATTCGCCTGTGAGATCGCGAGAAGATCCGCAAACGGTACAAGGGAAACATCTGCACTGACTGCAAAATCACGGATCACCAGAAAATTGGTCGGTGTTGCACCGGTGATGCACAAGACCAGATACCAATAGATCCCCAGCAGGATCATTCCCATGATGTTTCCCCCGTTCCGCTTCATAACGCGTTTCTCCTCTCTTATT
>JARIAV010000069.1 GCA_029257685.1 Butyricicoccus sp. | reverse complement strand
TTTTTTTGCAAAATAACGCTCAGATCATATCATGATTCCTGTTTTAGCGAACCGGACAAGCACCGCCTACGCAGTCGCTCGCGCCGATATCCAGCTCGGTCTCCTCCTGCTCATACTTCGAGATCAGGGCAGGATTGAACGGCTTCATCTTGGCAAGCCGTGCTTCATACTCGTCCTTGCTGATCTCCTCATACGGCATGAGCTCATAGAAATGATCGTCCAGACTCAGGAACGACAGCGCAACGATATCGTCCCAGTTGTTCCACACCCATTCCTCGACTGCATCCCACTCATTTTCACGCACATGTACGGTGATCGAGCAGTTGTGATCGACATAGTTCGTCATGAACATCTTATAGTTTTCCAGCTGTTCGATGGCAGAAACATCTGCCTTTACGCGTCCAGCCGGTGCCTTAACGGGGAACTCCACGACCTTGGTACGGCAGTCCTCCGCGGTCTGTCCCACCTCCGGAAATACCGGATAGCCCAGCTCCTCACACACCTTACAGAGCGGATCTTCCGCTGTGATGCGCACACGGCGCACATAATACGGCGCATGGGAGTAATGGATACCGCTGGAAACGGTCGGCAGCAGGGAGAGGGTACCCTCCGGCTTTACCGTTGTCACAAGCAGCGGCTCGGGCGAGGACAGGGAGGCTGCATACTGCTTTGCGGATTCATGCGCGATCCGGCGCAGCTCGGCGAGCAGGCTTGCCTCCTCCTCACGGCTCATGCCGGTCGCATTGACCATATCCTGCCAGCCGGTCAGCGAGCAGCCCAGCAGTCGATCCCGTGTCTGTACGCTGTTCCATTCATGCATTTCCAGCTCACGGCAGGTCATACGATAGCCGGCACGCGCGGAAAGACGCTGTGCCTCCAGCAGTCCGGCGCGATCGAGTGTGCCATCCTCACAGACGAACGCCATCACATTGATGGTGGTGAGATTACACAGACCATGGTTGTCCAGCAGGATCTCGCCGCAGGGGTTGACCCCATTGAAATTCGGGCGACGCTTTGCGCCTGCCTCCTGATTGACCCAGCCCGGTTCGCCTGAATAGCGCATCTGCTGCAAATGCCAGTGCAGCTGTTCGCGTGTCGGCTTGCGGGTATAGAAAATGGAGTTGTTGCTCATCTGGCGATGGGCGATGCTCTTATCGATCTCCCAGCGATCCCCGACCTGCTTATAGAGGGCAGACTTTGCCTGAATGCAGGCAAGGTCGTCCTGATCGATGAGACCGATCTCCGAGGTACGGCGCACACCGCCCGATACGACGTTCTCACCGATGATATTCGCGATATCCAGCAGATCGATGGGCTGGAGCTTGGTTTTCTCTGCCTGCTCGCGTGCGCCTGCCGCGGTAATGACCTTATGGATCTTATCGATCATGCGCATCATGGACTGATACCCGCTCGCCGTACCGCCAAACACCTTGAGCTTCTCGCCCTTCGGACGGATGCTGCTGTAATTGACGATGATGCGCTCGATCTTATTGTATTCGTTGTTATAGAGCAGCTGGAAATAGCTGTCGAGTGCCTGCGCCCAGCCCTCCTTGGAGTCTCCGATGGTGATGAATGCGGTCTCCTGCTGGAAGGTCAGGTTGGTGTACTCCAAGCGATCATGCTTCGGGATCTCCTGATACATTTCATGCACCAGCTTGAGGTCGGTGCGCACCTTGGGCAGCTTGTCCGCATCCGAGCGCAGCACACGCACACCCACACCGGAACCGACCATCAGAAGATAGAACAGATCATGGTAGGCATGAAAGTTATCGATGACCTCGAAGGCGCAGTTATAGTTCGCCATGGGGTACTGCTCTCCCACGCGTGTCTCACCGACCCACAGGGTACGACCGGACAGGAACTGCTTCATGTGATAAATATTGCGGTACAGGGCTTCCGCCTCCTCACGCGAGGTCGGCGCAAGGGAGCAGTTATATTCCACCGCGCGGCGCACGGTCTCCCACCAAAATTCACGCCGTCCCAGATGCGGCAGGTAACGGGAATAGGTACGCGAATAGACGAAAGAACCCAGCTGATGCATGGGGTTTCCTGCGTGCTTATAGGGGCTCAAAAATTCCTTACTGAGCTTGCCGTCCTTCCACTCATAGAGTCCGCGGCTTTTTTCCTTATCCATGCGATACAGGATATATGCCTTTGCCGTATCGAAATGCCCGACCTCAAAGAGCGCGCGCTCCACCAGATCCTGTACCTGCTCGATCTGGATGGTCTCCTCCTCTCGCTCTGCCAGATGGGCCTCTACATGCTGCATCACAGCATCGATCATCTGTTCATCATAATCTCCGGCAGAAACCGCCGCCAATCGAACCGCACGCGCAATGAATCTGCCATCGTATGGCACCGTTTTTCCTGTGCGCTTGGTTACATATTTGATCCTCATGATGTACTCCTCTCCAAAACCGCCAAGCCTCCGGCGGTCAAAAAACATTGTCTTGTTCTATTGTACGCATTTTTCCTTTTGTGCGAAAGAGTAAAAGCATACGAAATTTGTGTTCGATTTTTTCTGATTTCCCATTAAACTCACACTTGACTTGTTTTTTGCCCATGCACTAGATATAGTGTTTCCATGTTTTTCATAGCACATTTTCTGCTGTAAGATAGATTCTCCCCCTCGATCCCCCGCCGATTCCGGCGTTTTGTCCCTTGTCAGCGCAAAACAAGGGTCTGTATAATAAAGGAAAGGGTAATCTATTTTGGTAAAGGGTGGTATACATGAAAAAACAAATGTCGGATTCTCTGCTGCTTGCGATCTTCCTGACACTTGCCGGCGGATTTCAGGATGCCTATTCCTATAACTGCCGCGGTCAGGTCTTCGCCAATGCGCAGACGGGCAACATCGTACTCTTTGGGCAGAACCTTGCAACCGGACAATGGGCACGGGCAGTGCATTATCTCCTGCCTGTCCTCTCCTTTGTCGTCGGCGTCTATCTGACCGAATGGATCCATCACCACCACAAATACAGCACGCGCATCCACTGGCGGCAGACCATCCTGCTCGGTGAGATCGTCCTGCTTGCCATCGTTGGCTTCCTCCCCAACACCATGGACGTTTTCGCAAATATCCTGCTCTCCTTCGCCTGTGCCATGCAGGTCAACACCTTCCGGAAATTCCGCGGCCTGCCCTGCGCCACGACCATGTGCATCGGCAATATGCGTTCCGCGGCTTCCCTCCTGTGTGAATACCATGTCACGCACGATCCCAAATTACGCGACAAAAGCCTGCATTATTACTTTGTGATCGGCATTTTTGCCATCGGTGCCGCGTTTGGTGCCGTCCTCAGTCAGTCCCTTGGCAACCGTGCCATCTGGCTGGCGGCTGCCTTGCAGCTCATCGGATTCTTCCTGATGTTCTCTCCCCACCCGTCCCACACGGCACAGGAAGACAGCGACACCCCATAAGATCCACTATAAAATTGGAAAATTGTCGCTTGCGCCTTGACAAACTGCCGCAAAATGTCGTATACTGAACCTGTCATGTGATATTATTTTCTGTATCCATGCAAATATTTCTTCTGACCTCCCACGTCTTATACGGGGACAAGGCCATACGGACAGCCGGGTCAACTGCCGACGGGCGGCGCGCTTCCGCCATTATTGATTGAGTTAAAAGCTCAAATTTATAAGTTGGTTACTTTATAACCAGTATGCAGGGTGCATACACAACTTGTAAAATGGTCAATAAGAGTAGTATGAGTAAGTATTTGCTATCTGACTCTATGCAGAACCTTTCTATCACATGGTCTTTGCGTGGTTTCTGCCGTCCTCGGCTCCCACGCGCTGCCATATCGACACATTTTGCAAGCAGTATGCCCTTTGTACGCATACTGCTTGTTTTTTCATTCTGATTTGATAAAGGAGCTTGTCACAGCATGGGGGAAAAGTTAAAGCTTTACGGGTTCAACAACCTCACCAAATCTCTGAGTTTCAATATCTATGATGTCTGCTACGCCAAAACACCGCGCGAGCAGCAGGACTATATCGCCTATATCGACGAACAATATAACTCTGAGCGATTGACAACGATCTTGACCACGCTCACCGATATGATCGGTGCGACCGTGCTCAATATCGCCAAACAGGATTATGAACCACAAGGCGCTTCTGTCACCCTGCTCATTGCCGAGCGTCCCGTACCGGGGGATACACAGGTCGCGCATCTTGATAAAAGCCATGTCACGGTGCATACTTATCCTGAGTACCATCCCGAAACCAGCCTCGCGACCTTCCGCGTGGATATCGATGTTGCGACCTGCGGCGAGATCACGCCACTGTCCACGCTCGACTATCTGATCGGCTCCTTTGACTCCGATATCATCACGATGGATTATCGGGTGCGCGGCTTTACCCGTGACCTCAACGGACAAAAGCTGTTCATGGATCACGCGGTCACGTCCATTCAGGATTATATCGATCCTGCCACCATGCGCCGCTACGACGCCGTGGACATCAATGTATACAGCGCAAACCTGTTCCATACAAAGATGATGCTCAAGGAGATCGATCTGCAAAATTATCTCTTCAAAACCGACGTCTATGAGCTTCCGCCCATGAAGCGTCTTGAAATCATGAACAACATCCGCCGCGAGATGATCGAGATCTTCAGCGGCAGCAATATCTATGAAAGAGGTATGACATGAAACCATTGTCTCAAGAGCGCGCTCCCATCTATGAAGCGCTCGAATCCTTTCAAAAAATGCGCGTCGTGCCCTTCGATGTCCCCGGACACAAGCGCGGACGCGGCAATCCGGAGCTTACTGCCCTGCTCGGTGAGCAGTGCGTGAAGCTGGACGTCAACTCCATGAAGCCGCTGGACAACCTGTGTCACCCGATCTCCGTCATCCGAGATGCTGAGATCCTCGCAGCCGAGGCATTCGGCGCAGCACACGCCTTCCTCATGGTCGGCGGCACGACCTCCGCCGTGCAGAGCATGATCCTTTCCGTTGCCGGACGCGGTGAAAAGATCATCCTGCCGCGCAATGTACACCGGAGCGTCATGGGCGCAATGGTACTCTGTGGGGCGATCCCCGTCTATATCGACCCCGCCTGCGATGACCGTCTGGGGATCCCGCTCGGCATGAGCGTGTCCGATGTGGAAAAAGCCATCGCGGCACACCCCGATGCCAAGGCGATCCTCGTCAACAACCCGACCTATTACGGCATCTGCTCCGATCTGCGCCGCATCGTCGCGCTGGCACATGCACACGGCATGAAGTGTCTCGCAGACGAAGCGCATGGCACCCATTTCTATTTTGGCGAGAACCTGCCTGTCTCTGCCATGGCAGCAGGCGCGGATATGGCAGCCGTTTCCATGCACAAATCGGGCGGCAGCCTTACCCAGTCCTCCCTGCTCCTGTGCGGCCCTGCCATGAACGAGGGCCATGTGCGTCAGATCATCAACCTGACTCAGACGACAAGCGGCTCCTATCTGCTCCTGTCCAGTCTGGATATCTCACGCCGCAACCTCGCCCTGCGCGGCAAGGAAGCCTTCGCCCGTGTTGCCGAGCTTGCCGAATATGCACGCAAGGAGATCAACGCCATCGGCGGTTACTATGCCTTCTCCCGCGAGCTGTGCAACGGGGACAGCATCTATGATTTCGACCCGACCAAGCTGTCTGTCAACACCTTGCAGGTAGGACTTGCCGGCATCGAGGTCTACGACCTCCTGCGTGATGAATATGATATCCAGATCGAATTTGGCGATCTGGGCAATATTTTGGCGTATCTGTCCATCGGCGACCGCCCGCGCGAGGTCGAACGTCTGGTCAGTGCGCTGTCCGAGGTGCGCCGCCGCTTCGGCGGTTCGGAAACCGGACTTATGAAGCAGGAATACATCGAGCCCGATGTTGCAGTCTCTCCGCAGGACGCATTCTATGCTGACAAGGAGTCCCTGCCCCTCATGGATACCGTAGGTCGAATTTGCAGTGAATTTGTCATGTGCTATCCCCCCGGTATCCCGATCCTCGCCCCCGGCGAGCGCATCACCCAGGAAATCTTGGACTATATCGTATATGCAAAGGAAAAGGGCTGCTCCATGACCGGCCCGGAGGACGCGGATATCACCCGTCTCAATGTACTCAAAGGGAGGGACTAATCTTGGATCTCTGGTTTTCTGAATATCATACCCCCAATGTAAAGCTCGCCATCCGTGTAGACCGTCAGCTGTATGCCGGACAGAGTGAGTTTCAGCGCATCGATGTATTCGAATCCCCCGAATTCGGTCGATTCCTGACGCTTGACGGCTATATGATGCTGACCGAAAAGGACGAGTTCATCTATCACGAAATGATCGTACATGTACCGCTTGCCGTGCATCCCCATGTACGCCGCGTACTGGTCATCGGTGCAGGGGACGGCGGTGTCATCCGTGAGCTGACCCGTTATCCCGATATCGAACACATCGACATGGTCGAGATCGACCCGCTCGTTGTGACGGTAGCCCGTGAATACCTGCCCAAGACGGCGTGCAGTCTGGAGGATCCGCGCGTCTCCATCCACTATGAGGACGGGCTCAAATTCATCCGCCGCTGTGAGGCTGCCTACGATCTCATCATCGTAGACTCGACCGACCCGTTCGGCCCCGGCGAGGGACTGTTCACGCGTGAGTTCTACGGCAACTGCTACAAGGCCCTGCGCGAGGACGGCATCATGGTCAACCAGCACGAAAGCCCGTTCTATCAGGAAGACGCGATCGCCTGACAGCGCGCGCACAAGCGGATCGTGGAGTCCTTCCCCATCAGCCGTGTGTATCAGGCGCACATCCCGACGTATCCGTCCGGACATTGGCTCTTCGGCTTTGCCTCCAAGAAATATCATCCGCTCAAGGATCTGGACGAGGCACGCTGGAAGGCATACGATCTGTCCTGCCGCTACTATACCACCACCCTGCACAAGGGTGCATTCTATATCCCCGCCTATGTTGAGGAGTTATTAAAAGATGTTGAATCCTAATGTTGAAGTATTTTTGGGCTGTGACTGCCCGCTCGAGCAGGCGCGCACCGTGCTTTTCGGCGCACCGTTCGACTCCACCACCTCGTACCGTCCCGGAACGCGTTTCGGTTCCTCTGCCATCCGCCACGAATCCTTTGGCGTAGAGACCTACAGCCCCTATCAGGACAAGGATCTCGAAGATGCCGGTGTATTGGATACCGGTGATCTGGAGCTGTGTTTCGGAAGCGCAGAACAGGCACTCTCCGACATCGAATCGCACACACGCGCCATTCTGGAGGCTGGCAAGCGTCCGTTCCTCGTGGGCGGCGAGCATCTTGTCACCCTTGGCGCATTCCGTGCCATCGCGGAAAAGTATCCCGATGTACACATCATCCACTTTGACGCACACGCTGACCTGCGCGAGGACTATCTGGGCGCGAAGCTGTCCCATGCCTGTGTCCTGCGCCGCTGCTGGGAGCTCGTTGGAGACGGCCGTATCTTCCAGTTCGGCATCCGCTCGGGCGACCGCTCCGAATGGGAGTGGGGCAAGGAGCATGTAGAGACCCATCGGTTCAATCTGGAAGGGCTGGGCAAGGTCGTAGAAAGCCTGCGCGGCAAGCCGGTCTATTTCACGCTCGATCTGGACGTGCTCGATCCGTCCGTATTCCCCGGCACCGGTACACCGGAACCGGGCGGCATTTCGTTCGAGGCCCTGCGCATTGCGGCGACACTGGTTTGCAGCCAGCTCAATATCGTTGGCTGTGATGTAAACGAACTGAGCCCCCATCTCGATCCCAGCGGCATCTCGACTGCGGCCGCCTGCAAGATCATCCGCGAAATGCTGGTTGCATTCCCCGGCTGATCCGGATATACACGCAATTTTGAAGCTACAGACCAATCACAAGGAGGATTTTCTACTATGGGAAAAGTATTGATCATCGGCTGCGGCGGTGTTGCATCCGTTGCCATTCATAAGTGCTGCCAGAACAGCGAGGTGTTCGAGGAGATCTGCATCGCCAGCCGTACCGTGTCCAAGTGTGACGCACTGAAGGAAAAGCTGTCCGGCACGACCAAGACCAAGATCACCACCCGTCAGGTGGATGCAGACAATGTGGACGAGCTGATCGCGCTCATCAACGAGGTAAAGCCAGACCTCGTGATGAACATTGCCCTGCCCTATCAGGATCTTACCATCATGGATGCCTGCCTCGCATGCGGCGTCAACTATATGGATACCGCAAACTACGAGCCGGAGGATCTGACCGATCCGGCTTGGCGTGCAGCGTATGAAAAGCGCTGCGAGGAGGAAGGCTTCTCCGCATACTTCGACTACTCTTACCAGTGGGCATATAAGGAAAAGTTTGAAAAGGCTGGTCTGACCGCACTGCTCGGCTCCGGCTTCGATCCGGGTGTCACACAGGCTTACTGTGCGTATGCACAGAAGCACCTGTTCGACGAGATCGACACCATCGATATCCTCGACTGTAACGGCGGCGATCATGGCTATCCGTTCGCAACCAACTTCAACCCTGAGATCAACCTGCGTGAAGTCTCCGCACCGGGTTCTTACTGGGAGAATGGACACTGGGTCGAGATCCCTGCCATGTCCATCAAGCGCGAGTATGATTTCGCTGAGGTAGGACACAAGGACATGTACCTCCTGCACCATGAGGAGATCGAATCCCTTGCAAAGACCATTCCGAATGTCAAGCGCATCCGCTTCTTCATGACCTTCGGTCAGAGCTATCTGACCCATATGAACTGTCTCGAAAACGTGGGCATGCTGTCCACCGAGCCCATCCAGTTCGAGGGGCACGAGATCGTTCCGATCCAGTTCCTCAAGGCTCTGCTGCCCGATCCGGCATCCCTCGGCCCGCGCACGGTCGGCAAGACCAATATCGGCTGTATCTTTACCGGCAAAAAGGACGGCAAGGAAAAGACTGCTTATATCTACAATGTATGCGACCATCAGGCGTGCTATCAGGAAGTCGGCTCTCAGGCGATCTCCTACACCACCGGTGTGCCTGCCATGATCGGTGCGATGATGCTGCTCACCGGCAAGTGGAACAAACCGGGCGTTTACACCGTTGAGGAGTTCGATCCCGATCCGTATATGGATGCACTCAACAAGTGGGGTCTGCCGTGGCAGATCAACGATGCGCCGGTACTGGTGGACTGATCCATGCGCACACCTTATTTCGTAGTTGATGAGACCGCTCTGCGGCACAATCTCGCGATCTTGAAGGATGTTTCCGAGCGGGCAGGCTGTAAGATCCTGCTCGCCCAGAAAGCCTTCTCCATGTTCGCCGTCTATCCGCTCCTGCGCCAATTCCTCGCCGGCACAACAGCAAGCGGACTGTATGAAGCACGGCTCGGACACGAGCATTTCGGCGGTGAGACCCATGTATTCAGTCCGGCATATCGTCCGGATGAATTCGAGGAGCTGCTGACCTATGCCGATGACTTCGTGTTCAACTCCCCTGCACAGCTGCGCCGCTTTGGAACGCGTGCAAAAGAGGCAGGCAAGTCCATTGGTCTGCGCGTCAATCCAGAATGTTCCACGCAGGAGGGACACGAGATCTACGATCCCTGTGCGTCCGGCTCGCGTCTTGGCACGACCCTTGCGAACTTCGATCCGGAGCTTGTCCCCATGCTGGACGGTCTCCACTTCCACACGCTGTGCGAGCAGGATTCCGATGCACTCGAGATCACCTTGCAGGCATTTGAAGAAAAATTCGGTGCCTATCTGTCCGGTCTCAAATGGATCAATCTGGGCGGCGGACACCATATCACCCGCGCAGATTACGATATCGAGCGTCTGATCCGTCTGGTAAAGCACCTGCGGGAGACCTATGACGTAGAGGTCTATCTGGAGCCGGGAGAAGCTGTCGTGCTGAACGCAGGTCAGCTGGTATCCAGCGTACTCGATGTCTCAAAAAACGGCATCGACCTTGCCATTTTGGATACCTCTGCGGCGTGCCACATGCCGGACGTACTGGAAATGCCCTATCGTCCGCCTGTTCTGAACAGCGGTGAGGCAGGCGAAAAGGCATATACCTATCGTCTGGGCGGGCCGACCTGTCTGGCTGGTGATGTCATCGGGGATTACTCCTTTGATGCACCGCTTGCAATCGGTGATACCGTTGTTTTTGGCGATATGGCACTGTACACGATGGTAAAGACCAACACCTTCAACGGGATGCCGCTCCCCTCGATCGTCTGGCGCGACGCCGCGGGTAAGGAGCATCTGGTTCGCTCGTTCTCCTATGAGGATTTCAAAAATCGTTTATCCTAACCATTCGGATATGAAAATGCCCCGAAACGAAAAGTTTCGGGGCATTTTGTATACAATCATAGAACCAGTAAGTTTATTCTTTTTCACCGCGCTCATGCTGTAACTCGATCTCCTGCTCAGAATTTTCCGAGATCCTGCTGAGCAGCTGGAATACCTGTTCTTTTTCTTCTTCGGTGAAATCATGCGTCAAGCGGTCCTTCCATTCATTGCGCAGGCGGTAAGCGCGCTCGATCACAGGCTGTGCTTCGGGCAATGTATAGAGATGACGCACGCGCTTATCGCGCTTGTCCACATCCATGCGCACATAGCCCAGACGGATCAATTTCTGAACGGCACGCGTAACGGTCCCCTTATCATAACACCCAGTTTGTGCAAGATCCAGCATGGTCAGTCCTTCGTTCTCTGCAATACGCAGCAAAAAGAACTGCTGTCCGCTTCCGATGTGATCCGGCTCCAGACTCATATCGAAATATCGTCCGGTATTGCGTTGAATGATCGAAATGTACTTCAAAAATGTAATGTTATCCATAAACGACTGCTTCTCCTTTCCTTATTCCCTTACTCTCTCCATATTCTTTATTGTACGCCAGTTCAAATGTACTGTCAATGCGTATCCGATTTTCTTATCTATTTTATTGTATCCTGAGATCTTTCTGCCGCAGATGCGAACCGCGACGCACACTCTATCCGCGACGCATCTGCATCTATCTTAACAGGGATCTCGATCTTGGTGATATAGTCCTCCATAGAATCCGCGAGCATTGCATTGAGCCCCGTTTCATAGACCTCCCCCTCGAACCGGATGCCATGCTGCTCGGCATACGCCAAAATCTCCTCGTACCGCGCAGGCAGCCGATCCCATTCGCCCTTACAGTACGCCTGTAAATACGTACCGGCTTTCCGGATATGTGTTGCTTCCGTGACCTGTACACATTCCATAAAGATCGCGCTGTACGCCTCGAAATCGCCTGCATACAGCTTGCAGACCGGAAGGATCGAGCCATATCGGGTATGATACATGCGTTTGATCGCATGACGCTCCCGCT
>JARIAV010000042.1 GCA_029257685.1 Butyricicoccus sp. | reverse complement strand
GCAGGCGGACTGCATCCTCTATTATGAACCGGCGGACTGGCGCATGTGCCGCTTCCTGATCGAGAACAGCCGCGCCCTGTCGGACGATCTGGACGCGGAGACCTCCGAGCGCATCCTGGAGCGCGACATGGAACGCCTGCGGCGGATGCGGTGGTATACGCAGACCACCGACTGTCTGCGCGCCTGCCTGCTCCATTATTTCGGGGAGTCCGTGCCGTCCTACTGCGGTGGCTGCTCGAACTGCGGCACGCACTGGGCATGGAAGGAGGAAACACTGGACGCCCAGAAGATCGTGTCCTGTGTGTTCCGGCTGAACCAGCGCGGACGGGCGGTGGGCAAGCATTTCCTGATCGAGATCCTGCGCGGAGAGCGTACCGAGCGGGTAACGGCGTCGGGGCTGGATACGCTGTCCACGTTTGGCATCATGGGGGACAGTTCGGTCTATCACATCCGGTATGTGCTCGACTGCCTGATCGCGCAGGGGTATCTGACCTGTCGGGCGGAGGAATTGCCCATCATACAGCTCAGCGGACGCTCGGGAGAGATCATCAAGGAGCGCAAGCCGTTTTCCGTCAAGACGCCAAAGAGCGTGCGTGCGGCTGCGGTACACAGACGTGAGCCGCCGGAGGATGCCGGATTGTTTGCCGCCTAGCAGGAGACCGGTAAGCGGCTCGCGGCGCGTGCCGGCGTGCCGGCGTTCGCCATCCTTTCGGATACGATCCTCATGGAGATCTGTAAGCGGCAGCCGCGCTCCGTTCGGGAGCTCGAGCAGATCGCAGGCATCCCGGCATACAAGGCGAAGCGGTACGGCGCGGCGTTCGTGGACTGTATCTCAGCGTATCGGCGCAGACAGCAGAAATAAAGGGGAAACAAAAGCGGCATCGCAAATGCGATGCCGCTTTGCAGCATGTCAAAAAAGTCTTTGTACCAGTTTCGTCTGGAGCAAAGCGAGTTGAAATTTTCAAAATCCAAGGACATGTGCCTTGGATTTTGCCATCGACCCGCGCCATCGGGCGCGAAACCGGGGGTATCAGAGCCGGTTTCTACTGGAACCGGTTCTGTATCCAGGGGGATTGGATCCCCCTGGAAAGGCTGTCGAAGTTTTTCGACAGCCCCAAACGCTGGGCAATTTTTCGCCCAGCGTTTTTTGTGCTGTTACAGCAGTTCTGCAAACGATTCGATGTAACGATCGGCATGCTGACGGATCTTTTCCCGATTGGGCAGAGAGAAGGGTTCCTCTACACCAATGGTATAAAAACCGGCGGATTTCGCGCTCTGGATACCTGCGAGGATATCCTCACACACAACGCAGTTTTCCGGAGCAACGCCCAGACGCTCCGCAGCAAGTAAGTAGATATCCGGAAAGGACTTATCGCGTGTGACTTCCTGAATGGTGGTCACATTCTGGAAAAAGTCCAGAATCCCGATGCGTTCCAGTGCCGGACAGATCAGGCTGTGCTCCGAAGCAGTCGCCGCCGCCATGGGGATACCCTGCGCCCGAACCTGCTCCAAAAATTCGCGCACATAGGGCTTTGCCATGACACGCGTGTGATATTCCTGCATCGCCATCGCGTACCATTCTTCCATGAGCGCTTCCGGAGCTTCTGAAAGCTGGAAACGTTCAATGGTGTATTTTGCCGCATCTGCAAAGCTGAGGTGTGCGATCGCCTGCGCGTAATCATCGGGCACATCGTGACCGCGGCGCTTGAGGGAGATGATATCCACCTCACGCCATACCCATAGGGAGTCTAACAAGGTACCGTCGAGATCGAAAATAAAACCGGAAAAATCAGATAGGCTGCGCATGTTGTACCTCCGTAAGTGAAAAATAAGGTTGAAGTGTAGATGCATCCAGTCTACTGAGTGCATCGAGTACCGCGGTATGAAAGCTGCCTGTGCCGCGTGTGCCGGCCTGCTCGAATGCAAGCGTTCCAGCCGCTGCCATCATACCAAGTGCGGCAGCGCTGGCGGTCAGTGGATCCTTGCAGACGGCGGCGTATGCACCGCACAGTGCAGATGAGACACAGCCCATGCCCGTCACACGGGAAAGCATGGCGTGACCGCCGTGCAGATGATAGAGCCGATCCGCGTCTGCGAGGATATCGGTTTCTCCTGTAATAGCGATGGTGCATGAAAACCGTGCAGCAAGCGCACGGGCGAGGGAGTCACTGTCCGTGATGGAAAAGGCATCCAGACTGTCGATGCCTGCTTTCTCGATGGGCAGACCGTAGATGCAGGCAGCTTCTGAGCGATTGCAGCGCAGGATGGAAACCGAGAGCTGTTCGAGCAGCTGCCGGACTGCCTGCGTGCGGAAGGCGGAAGCGCCGACCCCGACCGGATCCAAAATGACCGGAATGCCCATTTGGTTGGCTTGCCTGCCCGAGCGAAGCATGGCTTCCAGCTTGCGCGGGGACAGCTGACCGATATTGAGCACCAGCGCATTGGCGTGGGCGGTGATATCGTCCGATTCTTCCGGCGCATCTGCCATGATGGGGGAGGCCCCCACGGCAAGCAGCGCATTGGCACAATCATTTATCGTGACAAGATTGGTGATACAATGTATAATAGGCGCATGTGTACGCACGGTCTCCGTGAGGACACAGGCCGCAGTGGTCAGATCCATAGCATCCTCCTGTGAAAAATTTGTCTTTCTTTATTATATAAAGCAAATGGAAGTGCGTCAACCAAATACGCCAAATGTCGCCGTCGTATAGAAATCGCGCCCAAACAAAGCGGAGGTTATTGGAGGATATGACCATTGACAAAGTACCATAAAAACCGATAGGATATTGAGTAAATCGGTTTACTCTCGATCCGTCAGTAAAGGAGATGTACTATGAAGAAACTCGAATTATTTGTATCATCCATTCTCGCAGGTATGCTCATTGGCATTGCGGGAACACTCTATATCGCGAGCGGGAAAACGATCCCCGGTGCGATCCTGTTTACCGTTGCGCTGTTCAGCATTTGCACACGCGGACTGGGACTTTTTACCGGACGTGTGGGATATTTATTGGTACAGCCCAAAAAGGGAAGCTACCTGATAGACCTTGCCGTGATCTGGCTGGGGAATTTTGTGGGATGTATGATCTTGGGGGCGATCGTGCGCGATACCAAGCCGATGCATATCGAGACTGCGGCGCAGATGAGCAGTCTGAAGCTCGCCCAGACACCGCTTCAGACCATTCTGCTCGCGATGCTGTGTGGTCTGCTGATGTATATCGCCGTCGATCATTACCGTACCTGCACAGGCGACCTTTCCCGTTATCTGGGGATGCTGCTCTGTATCCCTGCGTTCATTCTGGCAGGGCTTGAACATTTGGTCGCCGATATGTATTATTTTGCGCTGGGATTGTCTGCCGCACAGATCGGGCAGGCGGCTGTTTTTCTGCTCTGCTGTACCGTTGGGAATGCGGTTGGTGCATGGCTCATTCCGCTCTGGGAAAAGCTGCGTGCCAAATAAATGACAACGCAAAGGGGTCTGCCGCAGAATTTGCATTCTGCGGTAGACCCTTTGTGATACATCGAAGATCAGAACATATCTCCAATGTGCTTTGCGGTGTAGCTCACACTGTTGCCGACCTGATGTGCCGTATGGCTCACACTGTTGCCGACCTGATGTGCGGCACGGCGCACAGACCGCTTGACCGATGGGGTGGACATTGCACTCGAAGCCATCGCGGAAGCGACTGCACCGACTGCGACACCGGCAGCCAAACCGGAAAGAATTGGAACCATCTTCATGTTTTTCACGCTCCTTCTGCTCCTTAGTATGGCGTGTGATAGCGCATTTTACGCGGCAGAAAAACAGAAAAAAATTGTAAAGACCTTACAAAAATTCTTGTTTTGCCGAAAATAAACAAAAAAATTTGAGAATTTTTCGCGGTTTTGTGGGAATACTGCTTTACATAAGGATCGGTTTTGCGATATAATAGTAAAAACAAAAGCTCTTTAATTGGAACCTGTGAGTTCCCAAAGTGCGTGAGAAATCGAGTGAAAGAAAGCCTCGGGCAGAAGTCTGCCCAAGGGCTGGCTTCGTGCGGCTTCCTGCCTTTGGGCGGAAGCCTTTTTTGTTGCCATAAAGTGAAAGGGAGTGCGTTTACCATGTCCCAACAAGTCGCAGAGATCATGGATGAGCAGGCTGTGAGACGTGCACTGACACGGATCGCCTTTGAGATCATCGAGAAAAACCACGGCAGCCGCAACCTGCTTCTGGCGGGCATCCAGACACGCGGCGTGCCGCTCGCAGAGCGCATCGCGGAAAAGCTCGGTGAGGTAGAGGGCTTTCGTCCGCCTGTACTGCCGCTCGATATCAGCCCGTTCCGTGACGATCTGCCCCATACCGATCCCCCGCAGCTGCCCGATATCCCCGGACTTGCAGGCTGCACGGTCGTTATCGTCGATGACGTGCTTTACACCGGACGATCCGTGCGCGCTGCGATCGAAGCCCTTTCCCGTATGGGGCGTGCCGCACGCATCCAGCTTGCGGTGCTGATCGATCGGGGACACAGGGAATTGCCCATCCGACCGGATTATGTCGGGAAAAACCTGCCCACCGCGCAGAATGAACATGTACATGTCAGTCTGCAGGAAACCGATGGGGAAGACCGCGTGACCATCGTAAAACGAGCATGATCTATTTTTGAATAAAATCAATCGTGGCTGCCGTTCGGCGTGAGCCTAATGGTGTGAAAGGAGAACGAAACAATGTCTGTACAAAAACTCGTCTCATGTATCAAAGCGAAGAACAATCCGACCGTTGCCGGTCTGGACGCACGCCTTGAGTACATCCCGCCGTTTATCGTGTCCCAGAGCATCGACCGCTATGGCGAGACACTGGAAGCGGCAGCAGCTGCCATGTTGCAGTTCAACGTGAGCCTGATCGATGCACTGCATGATATCGTTCCGGCGATCAAGCCGCAGGCAGCGTACTATGAGCTGCTTGGCCCGAAGGGTTCTGAGGTGCTCAAGAGCACCATCGACTATGCCCACGAGAAGGGCATGTATGTCATCGCGGATATCAAGCGCAACGATATCGGCGCAACGGCATCTGCGTATGCTGAGGCCTACCTTGGCTGCACCAAGGTCGGGGAGAAGGAACTGTCCGTCTACAATGCAGATTCCTGCACCGTCAATGCATATCTCGGCACGGACGGCATCGAGCCCTTCCTGAAGGAGTGCCGCGCACGCGAAAAGGCGATCTATGTGCTGGTCAAGACCTCGAACCCCTCCTCCGGTGAGTTCCAGAACCGCGATATGGAAGGCAAGCCGCTGTTCGTTCGCGTTGCAGAGCAGTTTGCGGCTTGGGGCGAGGGACTGGATACCGCTTCCGGTTACAATCAGGTCGGTGCAGTCGTTGGTGCGACCTATCCGGAGGAACAGAAGATCATCCGTTCCATCATCCCGAAGGCATATTTCCTTGTGCCGGGCTATGGCGCACAGGGCGCGACCGCAAAGGATATTGCAAACGCGTTCAATGACGATGGTCTGGGCGCGATCGTGAATTCTTCCCGCGGCATCATGTGCGCATGGAAGAAGTCTGACAAGAACGGCACGGACTTTATGGAAGCTGCACGCGCAGAGGCGATCCGTATGCGCGATGACATCGTTTCCGCGATTCGATAAAATATTTCCACGTTTCCCACGGTAAGCAATAAGGAGTGACGATAGATTTGAAAAAAGCATATCTGCTGCTCGCAGACGGGACCCTGTTCGAGGGCAAGGCTGCTGGATATGAAGGATGCAGCGTTGGTGAGGTCGTATTCAACACAGGAATGGTTGGCTATCAGGAGGTTCTGACCGATCCTTCCTACTATGGTCAGATCGTATGTATGACATATCCGCTCATTGGCAACTACGGCATCAATCTGGAGGATGACGAGTCCCGCAAAAGCTGGGTGTCCGGCTATATCATGCGTGAGATGAGCGAATATCCGTCCAACTTCCGCTGCAAGATGACGCTCGATGCCTATCTCAAGGAGCAGAAGGTCGTTGCCATCACCGGCATCGATACGCGCCGCCTGACCCGTATCCTGCGAAACAGCGGCGTTATGAATGGTGTCATCTATACGGAAGGACACGAGCCGGATGCAGCCTTTATCGAAAAGATGAAGGGATATGCAGTTACCGAAGCAGTCAAAACTGTCACGCTCCACAAGGCGAAGGTATATCCGGCAGACGGTGCGCAGAAGTACCGCGTTGCAGTGCTCGACTTTGGCGTCAAGTATAATATCGTGCGTGAGCTGTGCTCCCGCGGATGTGAAGTGACCGTGCTTCCGGGCGAGAGCACACCGGAAGAGGTCCTGAACGGCGGCTATGACGGACTGATGCTCTCCAACGGCCCCGGAGATCCGGCAGAGAATGTGGAGATCGTTGAGCATCTCAAGACCCTCATCGCATCGGGTATGCCCATCTTCGGCATCTGCCTCGGTCATCAGCTCATGGCACTTGCCATCGGTGCAAAGACTGAAAAGATGCGCTTTGGTCATCGTGGTGTCAACCATCCGGTCAAGGATCTGGACACTGGACGCACCTATATCACGAGCCAGAACCACGGCTATGCAGTCGTCGGCGACACAGTGGATCCCAAGATCGCACGCATCTGCTTTGTAAACCTCAACGACGGAAGCGTAGAGGGACTGGCACATGTGGATCACCCGATCTTCACCGTACAGTACCATCCGGAGGTTTGCCCAGGCCCGCAGGATACCTCGTACCTGTTCGACCGATTCCTCGAAAACATCGATAAGCACAAGGGAGGACAGCTGTAATGCCACTCAGAAAAGATATTCATAAAGTTATGGTCCTCGGTTCCGGCCCGATCGTCATCGGTCAGGCGGCTGAGTTCGACTACGCCGGCACACAGGCGTGCCGCGCACTGCGCGAAGAAGGTCTGGAGGTCGTTCTGGTAAACTCCAATCCGGCAACCATCATGACCGATAAGGCAATGGCAGACAAGGTGTATATCGAGCCGATGACCCTTGACGCAGTAAAGGCGATCATCAAGAAGGAGCGTCCGGATTCCCTGATCCCGAACCTTGGCGGTCAGACCGGTCTGAACCTTGCAATGGATCTCTCGGCAGACGGCTTCCTCGAGGAATACGGTGTGAAGCTGCTGGGCGCAAACCCCACCACCATTGCAAAGGCCGAGGATCGCCAGATGTTCAAGGACACCATGGAAAAGATCGGTGAGCCCTGCATCGCCTCCAAGGTCGTACACACGGTAGAGGATGCAGTGGAGTTTACCGAGCAGATCGGTCTGCCGGTCATCATCCGTCCGGCTTATACACTGGGCGGCACCGGCGGCGGCATCGCCTACACATGGGAGCAGCTGCGCGAGATCTCTGCAAGTGGCATCATGCATTCCCGTGTCGATGAGATCCTTGTTGAGAAATGTATCTCCGGTTGGAAGGAGATCGAGTTCGAGGTCATGCGCGACAGCAAGGGCAACGCCATCGCGATCTGCAGCATGGAGAACGTCGATCCGGTCGGCGTGCATACCGGTGACTCCGTGGTCGTTGCACCGTGTCAGACCCTCTCCGATAAGGAATACCAGATGCTGCGCACCTCTGCGCTCAACATCATTACGGAGCTCGGCATCGAGGGCGGCTGTAACGTACAGTATGCACTCAATCCGGAATCCTTTGAATATGCAGTCATCGAGGTAAACCCGCGTGTTTCCCGCTCGTCTGCGCTGGCATCCAAGGCGACCGGCTTCCCGATCGCAAAGGTAACGGCAAAGATCGCGATCGGTTATGGGCTGGATGAGATCATGAATGCCGTCACCGGTAAGACCTATGCCTGCTTTGAGCCGACCATCGACTATATCGTTGCAAAGTTCCCGCGCTGGCCGTTCGATAAGTTTGTCTATGCGGACAACTCGCTCGGTACCCAGATGAAGGCGACCGGTGAGGTCATGGCGATCGCACCGAGCTTCGAGCAGGCGATGATGAAGTCTGTGCGCGGCATCGAGATGAAGCTGACCAGCTTTATCCTGCCCAAGCTCAAGGAGTGGTCGGATGAGGAAGTCAAGGCTGGGGTCAGCGTGGTCAATGATGAGCGTCTGTTCGTCATCTGTGAGGCACTGCGCCGCGGCATCATGACCATCGAGGAGATCCACAAGATCACCATGATCGATCCGTGGTTCCTGCATGGCTATCAGAATATCATCGATATGGAGCATGAACTGGCTGCCGCATCGGCACTGGACGAAGACCTGTATCTGCGTGCGAAGAAGATGGGCTTCCTCGATCAGACCATCGAGGAGCTGTCCGGCTGTGCGGTGGGTGCGCTGAAGCGTCTGCCGGTCTATAAGACCGTCGATACCTGCGCGGCTGAGTTCGACGCAGAGACCCCATATTATTACTCTACGTTCGATGATGAGAACGAGGTCAAGCCGTCCACCGGCAAGAAGAAGATCCTTGTTCTGGGTTCCGGCCCGATCCGCATCGGTCAGGGCATCGAGTTCGACTACTGCTCGGTACATTCTGTCTGGGCACTCAAGGAGCTTGGCTGCGAGACCATCATCATCAACAACAATCCGGAGACCGTTTCCACCGACTTCGATACCGCAGACCGTCTCTACTTTGAGCCGCTGACACCGGAAGACGTGGAAGGCGTTGTGCGCGCTGAAAAGCCGGACGCCGCCATCGTACAGTTTGGCGGACAGACGGCGATCAATCTGGCGGCGCATCTGGAGAAGCTGGGCGTGCCGATCCTTGGCACACAGGCATGGTCGATCGACGCGGCGGAAGACCGCGAGAAGTTCGACGAGATCCTGGAAGAATGCGGCATTCCGCGTCCAAAGGGAGAGACCGTATTCACGGAGGAAGAAGCGGTTGCGGTTGCAGACCGTCTGGGCTATCCGGTGCTGGTTCGTCCGTCTTATGTACTGGGCGGTCAGGGCATGGAGATCGCATACAGTGAGCAGGATATCCGCGAATATATGCAGGTCATCACCCGCCACAAGGTAGAAAATCCGGTACTGGTCGATAAGTATATGATGGGCCGTGAGATCGAGGTCGATGCCATCTGCGATGGTGAGGACATCCTGATCCCCGGTATCATGGAGCATTTCGAGCGCGCAGGCGTACACTCCGGTGACTCCATTTCCATGTATCCGACCCTGCATATCCAGTCCAAGCACAAGGACACCATCATTCGCTATACCCGCGCGCTGGCAAAGAGCCTCAAGGTGCTCGGTCTTGTGAACATCCAGTTCGTGCTGTACAATGATGAGATCTACATCATTGAGGTCAATCCGCGTTCCTCCCGTACCGTTCCGTATATCTCCAAGATCACAGGCGTGCCCATGATCGATCTGGCAACACGCTGCATGTTCGGTGAGAAGCTGCGTGACATGGAGTTCGGCACAGGGCTGTATCCGGAGCGCGATTACTATGCCGTCAAGGTTCCGGTATTCTCCTTCCAGAAGCTGCGTGATCTGGATACCCAGCTGGGGCCGGAGATGAAGTCCACCGGTGAGGTACTTGGCGTATCCAAGGATTTTAAGGAAGCACTGTACAAGGGACTTCTGGGTGCCGGCTTCTCCATGCACAAGAAGACCGGTAAGGTCGTTCTGTCCGTGCGTCCGGCAGACAAGCAGGAGATCATCCCGATCGCTGAGAAGTTTGAAAAGCTCGGATATGATATCTATGCGACGAGCGGGACTGCAAACACACTCAATAAGGCAATGGTTGCCGCAAATATGGTATACAATGCCTTTGAGACCGAAAAGCACCCGAATATCATGGATCTGATCGAAAATGGCGAGGTCGATTATGTCATCTCCACCTCGGTCAAGGGCCGTCATCCAGAGCTTGCAAGCGTTAAGATCAGAAGAAGCGCGACAGAGCACGCGATCCCGTGCCTGACTGCGATCGATACGGCAAATGCCCTGCTCGATTGTATGGAAAGCGGCATGGAGATTTCCGGCTGCCACATGGTAGACATCAACGAGATCTGATGATACAGAGAGTGATACCCAAAGCATCGGGTATCACTCTTTTTTTGTTTTGGCAGCGGCATGGGAAAGTCACCGAAGTTCAGGCTTCTCGAAGTCGGGTTTTTGTTGAAAAAGTTCTGGAAAATTACGATTTTATCGTTTAATCAATAAAACAATGCCGTGAATATGACGAAAAATGAAGAAAAGACTTGTGAAGTATACAAGGTCTCGATATAATAGTAGCTATGCGATAAAAGCAGGCGGCAGATTTTGGGATGCCTGCGAAAAAGGAGGATATCTATGAAGGCAAACAAAGCAATGGCATTTTTGCTGACAGGAGCAATGCTGATGGGGAACCTGACTGCGTTTGCAGCTGAGGAGAGTAAGATCTCGCTTCAGGTGAAGAATGCATCAGATGCAGCATTCCAGAACGTGGCATTCGACAGCAAGTCAGGCTTGCCGTATGAGGATGCAAACAATCGCGTTATGGTACCGCTGCGTGCAGCCGCTGATGCAATGGGTCTGACCGTTGCATGGGACGAAGCTGCGAAGCAGGCAACATTTACACGGGAGAGCGCAGGGAAAACCGAGCAGGTCATCTTTACGATCGGTTCCAATCAGTTCACCTCGGTGGTGACAGAACAGGGAAAGGAAGCTGTTTCCGTCAAAAAGGAAATGAGCACAGAAGCCGTACAGAAGAACGATCGCACCTATACCCCTATCCGTTTTCTGGCAGAGACACTGGGATATTCGGTTACATGGGATGAGGCGACCAAGACGGTCAGCATCGCACTGGAGCAGACCGCGGCACAGCCGACCGATCAGAGCTATGCGGATGCCCGTCCGCTGCTCTTGCAGGGCGCAATGGATATCGAGACTGAGGATATGATTCAGGCGCTTCAGAATGCACAGACCGTTGATATCGACAAGTATCATTTTGTACGCGGTACGCTGAACGGCTATCCGGTCGTGGTATCCCGTACCGAGCAGGGTCTGTCCAATGCCGCTGCCACCACTGCACTGGCGATGCAGACCTTTGACCCGATCGCGGTCATCAATCAGGGTACCTCCGGCGGACATGATCCGGAACTCCATACCTTCGATATCGTACTGGGTGAGCACAGCATCGATTATGCAGCCATCCGTACTACGCCATCCGAAAAGAATGCAGGCGTAGATTACAAGGCTTACGAGAAAAACGGCGTACATGCCTATGATGCGGCGAACAAGACGTTTACAAAGCAGTTCGAGTATCCGGCAGACAAGACCCTGCTGGAAACTGCAAAGAGCGTGAGCGATACCTATAAGAAGGGCAAGGTCGTCAGCGGTGTGATCTCTACCGCGGATTCCTGGAACAACCAGATCGATAAGATGCTGGAAATGCATGAGACCCTTGGCTCCTCCTGTGAGGAAATGGAGACCAATGCAGTCGCACAGGTATGCAAAACGTATCAGGTTCCGTTTCTGGGGATCCGTATCCTGTCCAATACCGGCATCCATAATGAAAACTTTGACCCCAAGACCGGTGCAGCTTGTCAGGATTATACACTGACCGTTGCAAATAAGTATATCGATACCATTCTCAAAACCAAGCAGCCGGAAAAGGCAAAGGCACCGATCACGATCGATTATCAGTCAGAACAGCGTCCGCTGCTGCTCTCCGGTGCAATGGATATCGAAATGCAGGATATGGTGAAGGCACTGACCGATAAAAAGGAATATACCATTGGTCAGTGGTATTTCGCAGCCGGCAAGCTGGATGGGTATCCGGTCGTTGTATCCCGCACGGAGCAGGGCATCGCGAATGCAGGCGTTGCAACTGCACTTGCTGTCAAGTATTTTGATCCCATCGCCGTGATCAATCAGGGCACGTCCGGCGGACATGATCCGGCACTCCATACGTCCGATATCGTTTTGGGCGAATATACCATTCCGTCCTCTGCATGGCGCACCAAGGCATCCGCAAAGGGCGCCGGCGTAGATTATAAGGCGTTTGAAATGATCGGCGTGGCTGCATACGATCCGGAACAGAAAAGCTTTGTGAAGTCTGTGAAGTATCCGGCAGACCCAAAACTTATGGAAGCGGCAGAGGCCGTGATCGGAACCTATCAGGACGGCAAGATCGTAAAGGGGACCATTTCCTCTTCTGATGAGTGGAACAACCAGATCGACCGTATGCTGTATCTCAATGAGGTGAACGGTTCCTCCTGTGAGGAAATGGAGTCGAACTCCGTGGCACAGATCTGCAAGACATATGACATTCCGTATCTGGGTATCCGCATCCTGTCGAATACCGGCATTTATGGTGAGGATTTTAACCCTAAGACCGGTCCGCAGTGTCAGGAATACACGCTCAATGTTGCCAAGCAGTATATCAAGACCGTACTGAACGCAGCAGAAAAGAAGTAACGCAAAAAGAGAGCCGCATTTGCGGCTCTCTGAGGCTGTCGAAAAACTTCGACAGCCTTTCCAGGGGGATCCAATCCCCCTAGATACAGAGCCGGTTCCAGTAGAAACCGGCTCTGATACCCCCGGTTTCGCGCCCGATGGCGCGGGTCGAGGACAAAATCCAAGGCGCATGTCCTTGGATTTTGAAAATTTCAAGTCGCTTTGCTCCAGATGAAGCTGGTACAAAGACTTTTTTTGACACGCTGAGAGAGCCGCATTTGCGGCTCTCTTTTTGCGTCCGATTATGGAGCTGGGGTGGACTCGTTCGGGGTGGATTCGTTTGTGTCGGTGCTCTCCAAGGTCTCTGTGATGATGCTTTTCATGATATCCTTGGTCAGAGAGCCGGAAACATAGCCGTATACCTTTCCGTCCTTGTTGATCATAAAGGTCGTGGGGAAGGAACGGATGTGATAGTTTCGGAACACTTCGCCTGTCTCGTCGAATACGATGGGGAAGGTGTAGCCCTTGTCCTTGATGAACTGGATCACCTCAGCTTTGGGGA
>JARIAV010000352.1 GCA_029257685.1 Butyricicoccus sp. | reverse complement strand
CACAGATCTTCCAGCTCCCACTTGATGCGGCTCATGCCCAAACGGTGCGCGATCGGTGCGTAGATCTCCATCGTTTCCAGTGCCTTGTCGCGCTGCTTGCGCTCAGGCAGGAACTGGAAGGTGCGCGCATTGTGCAGCCGGTCTGCCAGCTTGATGAGGATGACGCGGATATCCTTTGCCATCGCCATAAACATCTTGTGCAGATCCTAGAACTGCTCCTGCTCCTTGGAATAGCGGAGCATCCCCAGTCGGGTGACGCCATCGACCAGCTCCGCGACCGATGTGCCGAATTTATTCTCGATCTCCCGATATCCAAATTCCGTATCCTCGATACAGTCATGCAGCAGACCTGCACAGATAGAGTCGGTATCCAGTCCCATTTCCACGATGATCTTTGCAACGGCGACCGGATGAATGATATAAGGCTCTCCATTGCGGCGTTTCTGCCCCTCATGTGCCGCAGCGGCACACTCGTATGCTGCGCGGATCTTTTTCAGGTTCGCAGACGGATTTTGCGCCTGTACACATTCGAGCAGAAAATCGATGTCTTTTTTCATCGGAGCACTCATAATCTTGCCACTTCCTTTGCTCTCAATTCAACCCCTTACAGTCCTGCCTGTCATTTGCTCATGGACTGTAGGGTCTTGAGGACGACAGACTTTGAAATATCTGCCTTGCCCTCGATATGCTTTAACAGGATATTGAGCTGTCCCTCTCGAAAATGATAGCTCAACAGCTGACTTTCACTAAATACATCCAAGCAGACAAACAGCTTGCCGATGTTGATCTCCCGTCGGCTCTCCCATGAGACCCTGCGGGACAGTGCCCCATCGGGCACGGTCAGCCTGCCGTCCTCACTGCGGCTGATGATGTGCCGCCAGACGGCGACAAGATCCTTGCGATCGGGCAGCAGGACACGCGCTTCCCGTGCAGTGAGCGCACCATCCGACATAAAGTGATTGTACAGATTCAATAGCTTTTGATCGGCGAGCACCTCGCAGGTACTGAGCTTGATGTCACGGATGATAAGCTGTACGCTCCTGCGCCCGCGGTACTCATTGACCTCCAGACAGAACGCAGCATCCACATAGTTCCCCTGTGCAAATCCACAGCCGCCCTGTCCCGTTCCGAACAGCATCGCCGTATACTGTGTCCCATTCTTGGACAGGGTCAGACGCACATGGCGGTCGGACGAGATCGGGGTGATCTCCTCCACGAACAGATCGTTCATGGAGAAGATCGGCTGTGGGTTGCCCATGCCGAACGGCTCCAGAATATCCAGTCCGTCGATCGCCTGTACGGTGATGAACTCCGGCTCGATCGGGCAGTCAATATGCAGGATCGGAATGAGGTCGGACGGATCTACATGTTCCCTCGCCCAGTCTGCCATCTGCTTTTTGAATGCGTCGATATTTTCTCCCTTGATGGTCAGTCCTGCCGCCAGTTCATGTCCGCCAAAGCGTTCCAAAAGCGGCGCACTGTCACAGAGCGCGTCATACAGGTTGAAGCCCTTGACCGAGCGTCCCGAACCCTTTCCCACGCCGTCCTCCAGCGCGATGAGGATCGTCGGGCACGCGTACCGATCACACAGGCGCGAACAGACGATACCGATCACGCCATGATGCCAGTGTTCTCCTGCCAGCACGATCATCTGATCCTCCAGCGGATCATATTCATGCCGCAGCTTTTGCAGGGCTTGCTCGAGGATCTCGTTTTCCGCCTCCTGCCGCTGCTTGTTCTGTTCGCAGAGTGCCGCTGCCAGCGTCTGCGCCCGTCGGGGGTCATCGGTCAAAAACAGCTCCGCTGCCATGTCTGCGTGCCCCAGTCTGCCTGCCGCATTGATGCGCGGTGCAAGGATAAAGCTGATGACCGATGCGGTCAGCTTTTTGCCGTACTGTCCGGATTCCCGCAGCAGCATCGACAGACCGATGTTGTTCGTCTCTGCCATGCGGCGCAGTCCGGCGGCAACGATGATGCGGTTTTCTCCGTGCAGTGCCATGACATCGGCAACCGTTCCCAAGGCGACCAGATCGGCATACCGCTCCAAAACCGCCTGCTGCCCCCCTTCTCCGGCGAGTGCGGAGGCGAGCTTGAACGCAACGCCCACGCCTGCAAGATCCGGGAAGGGATATTTGCTGTCCATGCGTTTGGGATTGACGACCGCATTTGCATCCGGCAATTCCGCACGGCATTCATGGTGATCGGTCACGACCACCTGCATGCCAAGCATCCGCGCGTGTGCGATCTCCTCAAAGGCAGAGACACCGGAATCCACCGTAATAATGAGTTTTGTACCCTCAGCCGCAAGATGATCCATTGCGGAGACGCTCAAACCATACCCTTCACTCAGGCGATCGGGAATATAATGCCGCACATTCGCGCCCAGCGCGCGCAGCATGCGCGTCATCACACAGGTCGAGGTCACGCCGTCCACATCGTAGTCTCCAAAGACAACGATCCGCGCATCCTCCGCCATCGCCTCCTGTATGAGCTGCACAGCGCGATCCATATCGGGCAGCAAGAACGGATCATACAAATGTCCTGCATCGGTTTCCAGAAATGCGTATGCTTTTTGCGGGGTATCGATGCCGCGTGCGCAGAGTGCGGCAGCGGCAAGCGGCGTCATCCGACAGCTATGTGCCAGTGACCGTATCTTGTCCAAATCCGGCGCAGCGGTCACCCATCGTTTCATTTTCATACTAGTTCCCTCAAAGTATTTTTATTCAGACTTATCATAGCAGAAAACGCGCAAAATCTCAACATACCAGAGCGCATTTCTTTTGCCCAACCGAAAACAAAGACCCACTCTATCGGAAAGAATGGGTCCTGATTCCTTATTCGCCTTGCAGCCTTTGCGCGCGTTCCAGCACCTTTTTGAGATAGGCTCCGGTATAGGATCGTTCACATGCCGCAGCTTCCTCCGGTGTGCCCGAAACCACGACGGTTCCACCGCCGTCGCCGCCCTCCGGCCCCAGATCGATGATATAGTCCGCTGTCTTGATGACATCCAGATTGTGCTCGATCACAACAACGGTATTTCCGGTATCTACCAGCTTTTGCAGGACATCCACAAGCCTATGGACATCTGCAACATGAAGCCCCGTTGTAGGCTCGTCCAAAATATAGATGGTCTTGCCCGTTCCGCGCTTGGAAAGCTCGGTTGCGAGCTTGGCGCGCTGTGCCTCGCCGCCGGAGAGCGTGGTCGAGGACTGCCCCAGCTTGATATATCCCAGACCGACATCCTGCAAGGTCTGCATCTTCCGTGCGATCTTAGGCACATTCTCAAAGAAGATCAACGCTTCGTCTACGGTCATATCCAGCACTTCATAGATATTTTTGCCCTTATAGCGCACTTCGAGGGTCTCCTTGTTGTATCGCTTGCCCTTACACACGTCACAGGGTACATAGAGATCGGGCAGGAAATGCATCTCGATCTTGATGAGACCGTCCCCCGTACACGCTTCACAGCGGCCGCCCTTGACATTGAACGAAAAGCGTCCCGGCCCATAGCCGCGCAGCTTTGCATCCTGCGTCGAGGCAAACAGTTCTCGGATATCGTTGAACACTCCGGTATAGGTCGCCGGATTGGAACGCGGCGTGCGTCCGATCGGGGACTGGTCGATATCGATGACCTTATCGAGATATTCCATGCCCTCGATGCTGTCAAATGCACCTGCGCGTGTTTTTGCACCATTCAGCTCTGATGCCAGCTTTTTATACAGGATCTCATTGACAAAGGAGGATTTTCCCGAACCGGATACCCCCGTCACGCAGGTCAGCGTACCAAGCGGAATGGAAAAGTCGGTGTGCTTGAGGTTATGCACTGCTGCGCCGCGCACGGTGAGCCACTTTCCATTCCCCTTGCGGCGGATCTCCGGAACCGGAATGAATCGCCGTCCGGACAGATAAGCACCGGTGATCGACTTGTCATCTTGCAGCATCTCCTCGACTGTGCCCTGAAAGATGATCTCACCGCCGTGCACGCCTGCCCCCGGCCCGATATCCACGATGTGATCGGCGGCATACATGGTGTCTTCGTCATGCTCCACGACGATGAGCGTATTTCCGATATCCCGCAGATGTTTCAAAGTTTCGAGCAGCTTGTCATTGTCGCGCTGGTGCAGACCGATGGACGGCTCATCCAGAATATACAGCACGCCCATGAGGGAAGAACCGATCTGCGTTGCAAGGCGGATCCGCTGACTTTCGCCGCCGGAAAGCGTCCCTGCCGAGCGGGACAGGGTGAGGTATTCCAACCCCACCGACTGCAAAAATCCCAGCCGATCCACGATCTCACGGATCACCCGATCGCCGATCTTATGCTGCATTTCGTTCAGTTCCAGATGCTGTATGAATTCCAGTGCCTTGGTGATCGACAGGGCACAGTAGTCTGCAATATTCATACCGCCCACTGTGACCGCAAGGATCTCTTTTTTCAGACGGTCGCCGTGACAGTCCGGACAGGGGATCTCGCTCATGCAGTCCTCGATCTCCGCACGCATATAGTCACTGTTCGTCTCATGGTATCGCCGCTCCAAATTGTTGAGGATACCCTCGAACGGCTGACACATCGTGCCACCCGAAAACCGCTTGACCTTGAGCGTCAGCGGCTCACCCTTGGTTCCATACAGCAGCGCATCGAGTGCTTCGTCGGAGAAGTCACAGATGGGGGTATCCAGCGTAAAGCCGAATTTTTCTCCCAAGGCATCATAGTACATGCGCGAAATGCTGCCTGCTTCCGCATTCGACCAGCCAGAGGCGCGGATCGCGCCGCCTGCAATGGAAAGCGTGCGGTTCG
>JARIAV010000317.1 GCA_029257685.1 Butyricicoccus sp. | reverse complement strand
ACAGGAAATCGAAAAAAACATTTTTTCCGTCCTTTACACCAGCAAAAAGGACCCCACCCAACTATATGGTGTGATCCTCAAAAAATATGGCCCGTTCTACCACAAACAAAAGCTGTTCGGTGCACTGACCCTACAAGCTCCCCATGCACTGTCCAGCGGCGAAGTCCGATCCAATGCCCATATCACATGGTATGACAAAAAAGGTCACTACCAAATCACCGTCGCAGCATACGACCGCGACATCGGCGGCGTCTCCTACCGCGACCACCCCCTCACCCCCATCCCCTTTGCAGAATATCTCATCTTCTCCGGCAGCGGACAGGGCGATTCCACACAATATCAACTGTACGATAAAAACGGAAATGAACTCGAGCATTATAAACCCTGAACATACAAAAAGAGAGTGCGATGCACTCTCTTTTTACTCTCTTTATGCGTTTTCTGAAAACTCAGCCAATCGCAGACCTTCATTGTGATCCTGCGCCCAGCTGATGTTCCACGGGCTTGTGAACAACAACAGAAGATTGTCGCGGAAGTCCTGCACCACACGGGTATCCGAGGTGAGCATGAGCTTCTTATAGTCAAAGTCTTCTTCATCGTTTTCGATCCAGCGCAGATGTTCGTATGGCAGGTTATCGCGGATGATATCCACACCATACTCATTTTTCAGGCGGTATTCGAGCACTTCAAACTGAAGCTGTCCGACAACGCCCACGATCACTTCCTCCATACCGGTATTCGGTTCATGGAAGATCTGGATCGCACCCTCCTGCGCGATCTGGGTCACACCCTTGACAAACTGCTTGCGCTTCAAGGTGTCCTTCTGACGCACGGAAGCGAACAGCTCCGGTGCAAACGTCGGGATGCCTGAGAAGGTACACTTGAGCTTGGGATCGCACACAGTGTCTCCGATCGAGAAAATACCCGGATCGAACACACCGATGATATCCCCTGCATAGGCTTCATCGACGATCGAGCGATCCTGTGCCATCAGCTGCTGCGGCTGTGCCAGCTGCAATTTCTTGCCGCCCTGAATGTGGAACACCTCACGGCCGCGCTCGAACTTGCCCGAGCAGATCCGCATAAATGCGATACGGTCGCGGTGTGCCTTATTCATATTCGCCTGAATCTTAAAGACAAAGGCGGAAAAGCGTTCATCGAACGGGTCGATCACGCCGATATCCGACTGACGCGGCAGCGGAGAGGACGTCATTTGCAGGAACTTTTTCAGGAACGGCTCTACACCGAAGTTTGTCAGCGCAGAACCAAAGAAGACCGGAGACAGCTTGCCATGACGCACGGCTTCCAAATCAAATTCGTCGCCTGCGCCCTCGAGCAGTTCGATGTCATCTGCCAGCGTCTGATACTGCGCATCCGACAGCAGGGCTTTCAGTTCATCTGAACCAAATTTGAGATGCTTTGCTGTCACCTCGCGCCGTGCATCCACGCCCTCAAATGCGATGACCTCGTCATCCTCACGGTCGTAAACGCCCTTGAACTCCTTACCGGAGCCGATCGGCCAGTTGACCGCATAGGTTCCGATGCCAAGCTCGTTCTCGATCTCCTCCATCAGCTCGTATGGGTCGCGCGATTCACGATCCATCTTGTTGACAAAGGTAAAGATCGGGATATCGCGCATGACACAGACCTTGAACAGCTTTCTGGTCTGCGCCTCGACACCCTTGGAAGCATCAATGACCATGACGGCAGAGTCTGCCGCCATCAGGGTACGGTAGGTATCCTCGGAGAAGTCCTGATGTCCAGGGGTATCCAGAATATTGATGCAGTAGTCGCTGTAATGGAACTGGAGCACGGAAGACGTAACGGAAATACCGCGCTGCTTCTCGATCTCCATCCAGTCGGATACTGCATGGCGGGAGTTCTTTTTTCCCTTGACCATACCGGCTTCCTGAATCGCACCGCCATAGAGCAGGAACTTCTCAGTGATGGTCGTTTTACCGGCGTCAGGGTGCGAAATGATCGCAAAGGTACGCCGGTTCTGTATCTCTTGTCTCAAATCGGACAAAGTCGATTCCTCCAAAACTCTAGATCTCTCGTCTGCCTTCCAAGGCACGCATGAGCGTCACCTCATCGACGTATTCCAGATGTCCGCCGACCGGAATGCCATAGGCAAGGCGGCTGACCGCTACGCCAAAGGGCTTGAGCAGACGCGCCAGATACATGGCGGTCGCCTCGCCCTCCGTGTCCGGATTGGTCGCGATGATGACCTCGCGCACATCGGTATCCGCCACGCGCTGGAGAAGCTCGCGGATCCGGATATCATCGGGCCCCACATGATTCATGGGTGAGATCACACCATGCAATACATGATAGAGCCCGTTGAACTCGCGTGTACGCTCGAATGCCAACACATCGCGCGGATCGGTCACCACGCAAATGACCCCTGCGTCCCGATTGGGATTGGAGCAGATGGGGCAAACCTCTGTATCGGTCAGATTCTGGCACACCTTACAGGTGAACACCGTACTTTTTGCCTGCAGGATGGCATCCGCAAAGCGGGTCGCATCCTCCTTGGGCATATCCAGCACATGAAACGCAAGGCGCTGTGCCGTTTTCTGTCCAATGCCGGGCAGACGGGCAAATTCTTCGATTAACCGCTCAACCGGCGGCGCAAAGAATTTCATTCCTTAGAGTACACCCGGGATGCCGCCGCTCAGACCGCCGGTGATGGTACGCATGTTGTTCTCGGACTGCTCCTGTGCCTTGCGCAGAGCCTCGTTGATGGCTGCCATCACGAGATCCTGAAGCATCTCGATATCCTCCGGATCTACGACCTCCGGCTTGATCTCGAGGGACTTGATCGAAGTGGTGCCCAGCACAACTGCCTTGACTGCGCCGCCGCCTGCGGTTGCCTCTGTCTCGGTCTGTGCCATTTCTTCCTGTGCGCGCAGCATTTCCTGCTGCATCTTCTGTGCGTGCTTGATCATGGCCTGCATGTTCATGCCGCCGCCCATTCCACCAAATTTGCCCTTTGCCATTTTGAATTCCTCCTAAAAGCTAAAACTCTGTGACTTGAATGTCTAATTCTTTTGCTCTTTCTAAGATCTCGTCCGAGGCCGCCGCACGCGAACGGCGCGGTTTCTGATTGGGGCCAAACACCTTGACCCGAACAGACTTCCCCGCCACGCTGCTTGCGATCTCTGACAATCTATCGATGGTCGGATGTGCCTTTGCAAGCCCAGCCGTTACATCATCTTCACAAAATACGAGCACCTGTCCACCGTCCATCTCTGCTCGGGATGCGATCTTGGGGCAGCTCAGTGCCCCCATATTGATCTGACCGCTGGACTGTCCCAGCACCTGCTCCCAGCCGCTCCATTCGGCGCGTTTGGGTTCTTCCGCCGTTTCGTCCGCAGAGACCGGCTCCGGTGTGTGCTCTGGTACGGGTGCTGCCGGTATGTCTGCCGCCTGCGCCGCAGGCTGCACTGCCGGCTGCGATGCCCCCGAAACCACAACGGGGACCCCATGCTTTACCTTTTCTTCCAGCGCCTCGACGCGTCCCTCCAGCGAATCATACGCCGCCGCACCCATCGTGCAAAGGCGGATCATGCTGAGTTCGGCTTCTACGCGGCGGTTGCTCGCCG
>JARIAV010000099.1 GCA_029257685.1 Butyricicoccus sp. | reverse complement strand
GCCGAGCTGTACTGTGGAGGCGAAAAACGACTGACACTGCTGTTTGAGCAATTCGAGCAGAGCGAAGGAGAGCCGTAATGGGAATGAATCAGAACCGCGCATGGGCAGAGATCGATCTGTCTGCGCTGGAGCATAACTTTGACGTCATACAAAAGCATACGGAGCGTCCGGTCCTATGCATCGTAAAGGCGAATGCCTATGGACATGGAGCAGTGCCCATCGCGCACTGTCTGGAGCGGCGCGGCGCAGCCTACTTCGGGGTTGCGACCGGAGATGAAGCACTGGAATTGCGCGCGGCAGGTATCCGCGCACCGATCCTCATTCTGGGATATGTGGATGAGGAGGATATGCCGGCGGTCGTGCGGCACGATATCACGGTGCCGGTATATGACCGCGAAAGCGCAGAGCTGTTTTCCAAGGCGGCGTGCGCCGAGGGCAAGCCCATCAAGATCCATTTCACCTTGGATACGGGGATGTCGCGTCTGGGATTTCCGGCACATCATACCGAACAGACCATCAAAGATCTGCTGGAGATCGCAAAGCTGCCCGGTTTACAGGTCGATGGTGCGTTTACCCATTTCGCAGTTTCGGATACGGCATCGGAGGAGGATACCGCATTTACCCAGCGGCAGCTGGCACTGTTCCGTGCCGTGTGTGACGGCTTGGAGCAGGCGGGTCTGCCCATTCCGCTCAAGCACTGTGCCAACAGTGGCGGCGTGATCCAGTATGCAGACAGCTATATGGATATGGTGCGTGCAGGCATCATCCTCTATGGCTATCAGCCAGACCCCAGCAATCCGGTACGCATCGGCGTGCGTCCGGTCATGACGGTCAAGACCCATGTCGTACAGGTGCGCGAGCTGGAAGCAGGGCGGCTGGTCAGCTATGGCTGTACCTATCGTACCGAGCAGCCCATTCGGGAGGCGGTCGTTGCGATCGGCTATGCAGACGGCTTCATGCGTGCAGGCTCAGGAAAGTCACAGATCGTCATCGACGGACACGCAGTTCCCGTCATTGGGCGGGTGTGCATGGATATGCTGATGGTCGCACTGCCCGAAGGCGTGCATGCCAAGCGCGGTGATATCGTGACCGTCTTTGGGGACTGTGCGGTGACGGCGGAGACCCTCGCGGAAGCTGCGGGCACGATCTCCTATGAGATCCTGTGTGCGGTTTCCCACCGGATCCCGCGGGTGTATCTATAAAGCATGCTGTGGTTTGCCGCCTCAAAAATAACAGATGAAAATTTATCTTTCTGCGGTTATATCCTGCGGCGATGTGGGGAAAATAGGAGTACCAGACATTCCAATGGAAAAACGCAGGAGGTATAAAATGGAACATAAGATCAAACG
>JARIAV010000244.1 GCA_029257685.1 Butyricicoccus sp. | reverse complement strand
AGAGATTGAGCACGACCAGCAGGGTCTCCTCCTCCACCTCACGGAAATAGGTGTAGACCTGCCGCGCGGTGTCATCTGCATCCAGCCAGCGAAACGTCTTGCTGTCATATTCGCGGCAGTGCAGTGCCTTATGCGTCTCATACATCTGCGCCATTTCTGTCAGATAGCTCAAAAATGCGCTGTGCTTGGGATATTCCAGCAGGTTCCAGTCCAACTCCCGTTCCTCGTCCCATTCGCGGAACTGCCCAAGCTCATTTCCCATAAAGGTGAGTTTTTTTCCGGGATGCGTGTATAGATAGGTATACAGCGTGCGGCACTGGGCAAACTTCTGGTCATAATCCCCCCACATCTTATCGAGGATGGTACGCTTGCCGTGTACGACCTCATCATGTGAGAGGGGGAGCAGATGCAGGTTGTCATAGAAATAGCTCATGGAAAAGGTCAGGCGGTGATGATGCGCCTGCCGCGCACTGGGCGGCAGGGAAAAATACAGCAGGGTATCATTCATCCATCCAAGATCCCATTTATAGTCGAATCCCAAACCATCATACGCAACCGGAGCCGTCACCTTGAGAAAATGCGTCGAATCCTCTGCGATCAGGATCGCATGGGGATGTCGCTGCTTGAGTCCCTGATTGCACGCCTTCAGGAAGTCGATCCCTGCCCGATATACGCCGCGCTCCTCATGCCCCTGCACATAGATGAGATTGCGCACGGCATCGAAGCGCAAACCGTCACAGTGGCAGACCGACAGCCAGAAATCCGCCGCCGATTGCAGGAACGAGCGCACATGCGGCTTGGTCAGGTCAAAGTTGCACGACCCCCATTCACTCAGCCGCAGTCCGCTTGCATCAGGATACTCATAGAGGGTCGAGCCATCGAACCGCGCGAGCGCATACTCATCCGGAATGAAGTGCACGGGCACAAAGTCCATGATGACGCCGATACCGTGCTTGTGGCACTGATCGACCAGATAACAGAAGTCCTCGGGCGATCCATAGCGTGAAGTGACGGCAAAATATCCGCTGTCCTGATACCCCCACGAGCCGTCGAACGGATGCTCCGCGAGCGGCAGGAACTCGATATAGTTATAGTGGTGTGCCTGACAATATGGGATCAGCGTTTCGGCAAGCTCCCGATAGCCGAGCCAGCTTCCGTCCGCATGTCTGCGCCACGAGCCGGCGTGGACCTCGTAAATGTGCATGGGGGCATCATAATGATTGCCGCGCCGCGCCTGCCATGCACTGTCTGAAAAGCGATACTTACCGCCGCTCGTAATGACCGACGCCGTATCGGGGCGCACTTCCGCAGCGCGTCCGAACGGGTCGGCGCGGTCGCGATACTGCTCCTGTCCGAGTGCATGGACGCGGAACTTGTATAGATCCCCTTCCGTGGCGCCCTCCCAGAACAGCTCGAACACACCGGATAGTGAGGGCTGCATCTGCGCTGGCTGCCATGCATGGAAGCTCCCGATCAGCTCGACGGCGAATGCCTGCGGCGCATAAACGCGGAAAATAAACCCCTGTTTTCCATTGCGCACGGTTGCGTGCGCACCAAAATAATCATAGGCATGAAAACAGCTGCCTTCTAAAAACGAAGAAAGGATTTGATTCAATGCCCCAGCACCTCATTTCTGTATCCCTTTGATTTTTTCCCAATAGGCGGCAGCTGTCTGCTCCAGCTTATTGTCCCCATAGACATAGTAGTGATGCCCCGCCAGATGTTCGGGCAGGAATTGCTGTGCGACCCAGTGATTCGGATAATCATGGGAAAACAGATACCCCTTGCCATGTCCCATTTTCTGCGCACCGCCATAGTGACAATCGCGCAGGGAATCAGGGATATCCCCTGCCCCATGCTGCCTGATGTCTGCCAGCGCGGCATCGATCCCACGGATCGCCGAGTTGGACTTGGGTGCCGTTGCCATCAGGATGACCGCCTGTGCGAGCGGGATCCGCGCCTCCGGCATGCCAAGCTGGAACGCACTGTCCACGCACGCCTTGACGATGGCGGCGCACTGTGGGTGTGCCAGTCCGATATCCTCGCTTGCGATGACGAGCATCCGCCGCGCCGCAGAGATCATATCGCCAGCCTCCAAAAGCCGTGCCAGATAGTGCAGACCTGCATCGGGATCTGAGCCGCGAATGGATTTCTGAAATGCGGAAAGCACATCATAATGACTGTCTCCATCGCGATCATAGCGCATATTGGAGCGTTGTGCGACCTGCTTGGCCTTTTCCTCGGTGATGACTTCGCCATCCAAAGCGCCCGCGCTTGCAAGCTCTACGGCATTCATCGCCTTGCGCACATCTCCACCGCACCCGAAAGCGACCGCCGTGACGGCCTCCGGTGTGACCGTGACCGATCGGCCCTCCAGCGCGATCTCGAATGCCCGCCGCACGGCCCGCTCGACCTCAACCGGTTCGACCGGTCGGAACTCGAACACGGTGCATCGGCTCAAAACGGCATTATAGATATAAAAATACGGATTTTCCGTTGTAAAGGCAATAAGTGTGATGCGTCCATCCTCAATGAATTCCAGCAAGCTCTGCTGCTGTTTTTTGTTGAAGTATTGGATCTCATCCAAATATACGAGTGCACCATTGGGGGCTAGAAACGTGTCGAGCTCATCTACGATGCCCTTGATGTCACTGATGGATGCATTTGTCGCATTCAAATGATAGAGTTTTCGATTGGTCTTGCGCGCAATGATGGAAGCCACTGTCGTCTTTCCAATGCCCGACGGCCCATAGAAGATCATGTTTGGGATCTCCCCGCTGTCCACGATGCGATGGAGCACGCCATTCTCTCCCAATAGCTCACGCTGACCGACCACATCCTCTAATTTCTGCGGACGGATCCGATCCGCAAGCGGCTGATACATATACAGCACCCCCGTTTTCTCTCGATCTGTATGCAAACAGGAATGCCTGCTTGATAGCCTTAGTATAGCAGTTTTTTCTGTAAAACACAACGCCCCTGCCGCACACGGGCACAAAAAACCGACGCTGTTCAAACGTCGGTTTTTCTGATGCATAAAAATCTTTATTTGTCTTTCGGTTCCTCTACCTCGACCTTGACAGCATCCTCCTTGAGATCTTCGTATGACGCCGTGAGCTTAGTAATGATGACATCGCGCAGTTCATCATCCAGATCGCGTTTGCCCTTATCCAGCGTGATCTTTACATGATATTCCGATCGTTCCTTTGTGATCTTGGCCGTTTTGACGCTGCCAAGTTCTGTGATTTCCGCCTCAAGCTGTGCGATTTTTTCTGTTTCTGCCCTATCCAGATCGGAACCTGACGGATCAGCCCCCTGTTCTGTCGTCTGTTCCTTGCCGGGATCTTCTGGATTCGGCGCATCTTTGTCCTTTCCGCATCCGTTCAGGAGCAAAACAGTAAGCATTGCCGCCATTGCAAAAACGATCGTTCTTTTCTTCATTCTCATATAAGACCCTCCATTTCAGAAACAATCCTGCTTTCATTATTTTGCTATATTTCCTCTCATCTGTCAATATGAAACATGCAAAAAAACTGCTCACAGCACAGCCCGTTTCGTCCCAGCCGGATTTCGCGACCTGTCGTGCAGCGGCAGATCTCTTGACAGCTTCAAATACATTCCATAAAATCTTCCCACAGGAAAAGCAGGAAACCACTTCTGATTTCCTGCTTGAGATACGCCCATGATTGACTGATATACAAGTTCAATTGCAGATTATTACAGTTCCATTTTATCCGCCGACTTCAGCTTTGCCGATTCGATATGATCTTGCATCATTCGTTGTATCAATAATAACGCGGCATTTGAGTCCAGTCATCACTTCATCTTCTAACCACATTGTATACACCGTGAAATTTTCTTCTGCAATACGATCTAAATTGCACAGATTTTCAATGACATAGATTCCATGTTTTTCACAAAGCCTGTCAGCTTCTTCATGTTCCTTATGCTGTCGGATCCCTGCACAATCAACTCCAATAAAACGAACTTTCCTCTCGCACAACAAATCGATCAACGCTTGTGAAAGCTGTGGATGGTTATCAAAATACAACTTATCCCCGTAAGAATATTTTTCAATTTGTCCAGTTCGAAATATGACAAAGCCATTTTCCGGAATCCGGTCAATCTTAATCTGCGACGGAGATACCTCTGCAATCCCTCGAACATCAAAGAGTACGCCATTCGATTTAAGGTATGAAAGAGGAATATTGCTTTTTTCGTATGTGTCTAAATGGGTTCCCACATGACCCATAGCAACATAAGGGTTGGCTTGTGATTTTGCCCATTGCATTAACGGGCTGTTCTGTGAAACCATTATTGTTAAATCCAAAAACATTTTAAAATTCTCCTATCGCAAGGATATTCAAGATTTGCGGACGACGATTCCACAAGGGAGCTAAAATACACAACACGCTCAACAGAAGCGCATCGAAGTACGCCCTTGTTCCCAAAAAGAATACACGCGTTCAGCAGGTAAAGTTCTGGAATCTCCACAGCCAGACAATGCCATCAGTATAAAAGCAAGGAGGACGCTGATAAGCTTCTTCATACGGATCCCTTCCTTCTCAATGAGATTCTGCATGTGTTGCGTAAATCTATTAGAATCATCTTAAACGATGTAACATCTTACTGTTCGGTTTCGGTGTCGATCGCCCCTTTTTTCTCGATTTTAGAAATGATAAGGGATGTGCAGACAGCCACCACAATACAAACGATCAGCGTTCCAAAACCGATTGCTCTAACTGCAAAATCATCTGCCAGAAAGGGAAAGAAATTAAACATGGCACCGGCATAGTATGCCGCAAGAGCACCCACTGCAACCCCCAAAATAAACCTCCATCCGTTTTTCATCGTGATACCTCACTTCCTAAAATTCATTTGTTAAGAAAATTTTGAGTCTGCTTACACTCACATTATATCAATTTCAAAGAAATCGTCAATCTCTAATCCATCTCAGGGGCATGGATCCACCACCCACAAGCGGACAGGGGGAGTCACTTGCAATCGTATATTTTCCATGTGTAACGCCATTGTCAGAGAAGGACACATACCAATTAATAGCGACCAACTTCATTCTGCAATCAACCATGCAAAAAGAGGACAGCTCATGAGCAGTCCTCTTTTCGAAACATGATCTTTTTGTTAAAGTTTTTTATCCAGCAGTGCAATGATCTCGTCCAGCTTTTCTGCACGGAGCGACGCATCTTCACATTCGATCGCATCGCGCACGCAGCCATTGAGATGGCCTTTGAGCACCTCTGCCCGCGCTTTGCGCAGCAGGGCCTCGGCGGCAGAAAGCTGTGTGATGATATCCATACAGTAGCGATCCTCTTCGATCATTTTGAGGACGGCTTCGATCTGCCCGCGTGCCGTTTTACAGAGCGGCTCGACTTTTTTCCGATCCGCACGCATTATCGGATCTCCACGACCTGATAGCCTGCTTCCTTTACGGTGTCGGTCAGCACATCGTTGGATACATCTGCGCTCAGCTGGCAGACAGCAGTGCCTGCCTCATGGCTTACGGTTGCTTCCTGTACGCCTTCGAGCTTTACCAGTGCATCATGCACATGCTTGGAGCAGTGGCCACACATCATGCCTTCAATTACGATCGTCTTTTCCATTGTCTTAACTTCCTTTCGGTTTTCTTCTATTGTTGTTTGACAGCCTGTCGCAGGACATGCTGTACAACTCGTTGTGGAACATGCCGCCGCCTTCTGTTTTGCCTCAGCAACGAGCGGACGGAAAAAACGCAGACGCAGTGCGTTGGATACGACACAGACCGAGGACATACTCATCGCGGCCGCGCCGAACATGGGATTGAGCTTCAGGTGGAACGATGCCCAGAACACACCTGCTGCAAGCGGGATGCCGATACAGTTGTAAAGGAATGCCCAGAACAGGTTCTGCTTGATGTTGCGGATGGTCATGCGCGACAAACGGATCGCGTTGACTGCATCCATCAGGTCGGACTTCATCAGCACGACATCAGCGGCAGAGATCGCAACGTCGGTACCTGCACCGATCGCGATGCCTACATCAGCGCGTGCCAACGCGGGTGCATCGTTGATGCCATCACCGACCATGACGACCTTCTTGCCTGCCTCCTGCAACCGGCGCACCTCGCGTTCCTTATCCTGCGGAAGCACTTCTGCAACCACATGCTCGATGCCGAGCTGATCGCAGATCGCCTGTGCAGTCTTGCGGTGGTCGCCGGTCAGCAGCGTGACGTCGATACCAAGACGCTTGAGCTGTGCCACAGCCTCTTTACTGGTAGGCTTGACAACATCTGCAACGCCGATGATACCAATGAGTGTGCCATCCTGTGCAAAATACAGCGGTGTCTTGCCCTGCTCGGCAAGCTGTTCACCAAACGCGACACCATCTCCCAGTGAGACGCCCTGTGCTTCCAGCATAGCTGCCTTACCTGCAAGACATTGCTTGCCATCGATGAGAGCGGATACGCCGGAACCGACCTGTGCCGCGAAATCCTGTACCGCAGGTGCGTGCGTCCCCTGCTCCTTGGCATAGGTCACGATCGCTTCTGCCAGCGGATGTTCCGATGCCTGCTCCAATCCATAAGCGATCGACAGCAGCTGCACATCGCTCATTCCGTATGCTTTCACGTCGGTCACGACCGGATGGCCTTCCGTGACCGTGCCGGTCTTATCGAGAATGACCGCATTTACATGATGCAGTTCCTCAAGTGCTTCCGCCGACTGGAACAGCACACCATTCTCCGCACCCACACCGGTTCCGACCATGATGGCGACCGGTGTTGCCAGTCCAAGGGCACACGGGCAGGAGATGACGAGGACAGCGATGCCGCAGGACAGCGCGAATGTGAAGCTTGCACCAACTGCCAGCCACACGATGGTCGTGACGAGTGCGATCACCAGCACGACCGGAACGAATACGCCTGCCACACGGTCAGCCAGCTTCGCGATGGGAGCCTTGGATGCGCTCGCCTCCTCGACCAAATGAATGATCTGAGAAAGCGTGGTCTCCTCTCCGACACGAGACGCGCGGAAGGTGATAAACCCTGTCTTATTGATGGTTGCCGCAATGACGGTATCTCCGGCACCCTTTTCCACCGGAATACTTTCACCGGTCAGGGCGGATTCATCCAGTGCGGTCTGTCCCTCGGTGATGACACCATCGACAGGGATACTCTGTCCGGGACGAACAACGACGAGATCCCCGACCTGCACTTCATCGACTGGGATCTGAACCTCCTGTCCATTGCGCAGGACGCTTGCGGTTTCCGGCCGCAGGTTCATGAGCTTGGAGATCGCTTCACTGGTCTTACGCTTGGCACGGGTCTCAAAATACTTGCCGAGGGTGACAAGGGTAAGGATCATGGCTGCCGATTCAAAATACAGATCGTGTGCATACTGATGCACGCGCTCCATATCCTGATGGCCAAGTCCCCAGCCGATTTGATACATGGCGAAGATGCCATAGACGAGTGCCGCACCCGAACCGACTGCGATAAGCGCATCCATGGTAGGCGCACGATGCATCAGGGTACGGAAGCCATTGACATAATACTTGCGGTTGACAAGGATGATGGGCAAGGTCAGCAAAAGCTGTGTCAGTGCAAAGTTTGCTGCATTCTCCATGCCGGACAGGAATGCCGGCAGAGGCAGTCCCATCATACTGCCCATGGATACATACATGAGCAGGGCAAGGAACACAAAGGACGTGACGATGCGGTTCTGCATGGTCTTGAGTTCCTTCTGGTCATCTGCACCGGTGTCAGCCTTTGCCTTCTCTCCCTTGACAGATGCGCCATATCCTGCATCGATCACCGCCTGCACGATCTGCTGGTCGTTCAGCTGATCGTCCGCATAGTTGACCGTCATACTGCCTGCCATCAGGTTGACCTGTACGTTTTCCACGCCGGACAAGCCGCCAACGGCTTTTTCTACATGTGCCGAGCAAGCCGCACAGCTCATACCTGTTACTTCAAATTGTTGCTTCACGCGGTTTACCTCCCCTCCCCCCTCCTAGGGGGAGTATTGTACTTTCAGTATATCCAGCATTTGTCTACTTGTCAAGTATATGATGTGTGATTTCCGAAAAAAAATCCCTCTGTCCTCAAAAATCAGGAAAGGCAGAAGGATCATATTTTCACTTTTCGCGAGATTTAAACGGCAAAATACTTCGGTTTCCGTGCCAAAACAGGCGCACGATCGAGGATACGATGACGATGCCGACTGCCATTGCGCCTGCGATCTGAATGGTCGCGATGCACTGGGTCAATGCTTCATCTGCCGTACCTCGGATACTGAGCAGCATGGTACGATAAATACCACCCCCCGGTACAAGGGGGATGATCCCCACCGCCAGAAAGACGATCGCAGGCGCACGCAGGATACGCGCGAATCCCTCCGCATAGAGCGTGGTTGCTGCACCAGCCGCAAAGCAGGCGACAAGCTCCGCCCCCATCAGGTGCTTTGTCATACCGTAACTGAACCAGCAGACACAGCCGGCGACCGCCGCACAGATGAGATTGCGTCCGCGCACCTGAAACAGCACGCCAAAGCACAGGCTGGACATCCCGCTCATCAGGGTCTGATATAGGATCTGCATCATACGTTCAAAACACCCCCAAAAGAAACGAACTGATACTGAGCGGGATCGCCGCACCAGCTGCGATACCGGCAGCGATCAGCAGGGCTTCCGAAAAACGGCTGATGCCTGCCATAAAATCTCCTGCGATCATATCCCTGATGGAATTGGTCATCAAAAGGCCGGGGACGAGCGGCATGATCGATCCGATGATCACCACGTCATAGTTTGCACTGATGCCCGCTGCCGCGCCAAGCAATGCACAAAGACTGATCCATGCCCCGCCAAATAAATTTGTGATGAGGGGATGCATCCCCATCCGGCCGCTGTAAAGGACAAAAATCTGAAGCAGGAAACCGATCCCGAATGCAAGGAGTCCGGCTGGCAGACTGCCCCCAAACAACAGTGTGAAAAACATAGCGCCGCCGCCGCAGGCAAAATACAGCGTGCGATTGCTATATACCGCACCGGTATCGATCTCACCGATCTCCTTACATATCTGCGCATACGAGATCGGACAGATGCAGACCGAGCGACATAATTGATTCAGGGCATCTACTTTATTGAGATCGGTGCCCCGCTGCGTGATGCGGCAGGTCTGCGTAACGATCTCATCGTTTTCTTCCATCTGGACGGTTGCGATGATGGCGGTTGGGACTGCATAGACATCAGCAGACTTTGCGCCATATGCCAAACACACACGGGCAACCGATTCTTCCACACGATAGATCTCCGCGCCGCAGGTCAACAGGCGCGAACCGATCATGAGCGCAGCGCGTAAAAGCTCCGTCCCGGACATGAGATTGCTCATCCTCTTTCCCCCTTGTTGATTTTTCCTTGTTTCAGGATATCGTTTTTTCTGCATAAAGTCAACTGGGAAACGCCTATCGATCCCTATTTCCGTGTAAATGTACAATATACACGGAACAATCGCAGCAAAAATGGATATTCTGGAGCGACCCTTTCTCAAATCGACAGAAAGGGAACCGTGCAAAAAGCATCGAAGAACATGCAGGATCTTGGAAGCAGTTGGGTTTTGGATCGATCCGATCGGTCTTTGCAAAGAGCACTCACAGAGCGAAGCATTTTGGCACAAAAATGGTTTCAAGAAAACAGGGATAGCATCCAAAAAAGACGATGATACCGCTGTCATTATGCAGCAGATGCTGTAAACGGTACACCTGCAAACGCTATGAAAAATTATGATCGTCCCGTCTTGACAAATATCGACGGGCACAGTATAATATAGCCAGACAAAAACAACTGCATACCTTATCAAGAGTGGTGGAGGGATCGGCCCTATGAAACCCGGCAACCTGCAAGATTGTAAGGTGCCAAATCCGGCGGTAGTATCGTAAAGATGAGGCTGAACTGGCTAATTTTGCTCCCGCTGTGTAAGCGGGAGCTTTTCTTTTGAAAAATTCTTGAGGTATGCACCGACACAAGAAAGGATCTTTTATTATGGCAAGACATCTGTTTACTTCTGAATCCGTTACCGAAGGGCATCCGGATAAGATCTGCGACCAGATCTCGGATGCAGTGCTGGACGCCATCTATGCACAGGACCCGACCGCACGCGTTGCCTGCGAGACCACAGTGACCACCGGCATCGTATCCGTTATGGGTGAGATCACAACCAACTGCTATGTCGATATCCCAAAGGTTGCACGCGCTGTCATTCAGGACATCGGCTACACCCGCGCAAAGTACGGCTTTGATGCAAGCACCTGCGCCGTCGTGACTTCCATCGACGAGCAGTCCGTTGATATCGCACTGGGTGTCGATAACTCCCTCGAGCGCAAGGAAGGCGGCGCAGATGCAGCGCTGGAAAACGGCGCTGGCGATCAGGGCATGATGTTTGGTTATGCCTGCGACGAAACCCCCGAGCTTATGCCGCTGCCCATCTCTCTGGCGCACAAGATGGCAAAGCGTCTGACCGAAGTCCGCAAGAACGGTACACTGTCCTACCTCCGTCCGGATGGCAAGACACAGGTGACCGTAGAATATGATGATAACAACCGTCCGCTGCGTCTGGAAGCTGTCGTTGTCTCTTCTCAGCATGCACCGGAAGTCTCTCTGGAGCAGATCCGTGCCGATGTGCTGGAGCATGTCATCAAGGCGACCGTTCCGGCAGAACTGCTGGATGACCAGACCAAGATCTATGTCAACCCGACCGGTCGCTTTGTCATCGGCGGCCCACAGGGTGACTCCGGTCTGACTGGCCGCAAGATCATCGTGGATACCTATGGCGGCATCGGTCGTCATGGCGGCGGTGCATTCTCCGGCAAGGACCCGACCAAGGTAGACCGTTCTGCTGCATACGCTGCACGCTATGTGGCAAAGAACATCGTTGCAGCTGGTCTCGCTTCTCGCTGTGAGGTACAGCTGGCTTACGCGATCGGCGTTGCAAAGCCGGTCTCCATCATGGTCGATACCTTTGGCACAGGCAAGGTAGACGAAGGCAAGCTGGAAGCTGCGGTTGAAAAGGTATTCGATCTGCGTCCGGCTGCGATCATCAAGACTCTCGAGCTGCGCCGCCCGATCTACCGCAAGCTGGCAGCATACGGCCACATGGGTCGTGAAGATCTCGGCGTGCGCTGGGAAGATACCGACCGCGTAGACGAACTGCGTGCAGCAGTAGAAGCATAACTGCTGCATGAACTGATCCGCAACATAAAAAGGGTCTGTCACAGAAGGATTCTGCGACAGACCTTTTCTTATACGTTTCACGCAATGAGGATCCCCGTTCCACGCAGCAGCTCTACGACTTGACCATGATCTCCTCTGCGCTCGGCTCTCCATACCAGTCGCTTGCCGAGGCACGGTAATACTGACGCACTTTGCTGTCATCGGTTTTTACAAAATCTACCACGATGATCTGTCCCTTTTCCACAGGCATCGGGAAACTGCTGTACGGGATCATTTTTCCGGTCGGCTCGGCATCCTTGAAATCTTCATACGCCTGTTCCAGCCGCCAGAATTCTCTGTACTTGAACGTTGCGGAAGAACCGGATAGATCCA
>JARIAV010000237.1 GCA_029257685.1 Butyricicoccus sp. | reverse complement strand
CTCGCTTCATATATGCCTTGGTTTACACTTTTTCCATCAACATCAAACTCAAGAACAGCATTCTTGTGACCAAACCAACCATGTTTATACAGAGTGACTGTAACAGATGATTTTTCCTTGTTATCATACCAGACACGGATGGTGTCACCAGAGCCTTTCGTGGCAGTAAACTCCGTGGAATCATAGGACGCATTGCCGCCAACATTATCATTATCATAGAGTACGGTTCTTGGTACCGGTGCATTATAGTCGATTGCATTGAGGGAGATTGCATGAACCGAGATCCCTATGGAAAGTGTGAGCACAATAGCAATGGATAAACCAATGTTTCTCTTTTTCATATTCAAAATTTCTCCTTTCAATCAACTTATATTGTCTGTTATCGTCTCATCTTCCCCTAACTCAACATCTTCTGGTAACACAACAGAACTCTCTAAATCTTCAATTGGGATTGCTGAGAACTCACGATTTGTAATAAAATATATCACGATACAGGAAACCAAAACCATCAATATCAGCATGATTCCTACGCCGATACGATCAATGCTCTTTCTAATATGATGGTACTCCTTATAGATATCCTGTTGGTTCTTTTCTTCCTTTGCTTCTTTCCCATCTTCCTTCAAAACTTGAACGACTTCCTCTTGCGACTCTTCTATATGAACCAATTCATCAAGTGGTACATCATACAGCTTACCGAGGGCGATCAGGTTCTCTGTGGATGGGTTGGAATCTCCGACTTCCCAACGGGAGACTGCCTGCCGAGATACATTTAACACTTCTGACAGGTCTGATTGGGAAAGCCCCTTGCCCTTTCGGAGCGATACCAATTTGTCTTTCAGCTCCATTCTTTCACCTCTGATTTTAAGAAAATAACTGTCTTTCGTCAACCGCAAACAGTTTACATCTGCGCAATTATTGGTTGCATTGCCCCTTTTCTCTGATTTTTCTGGAAAATCACAGATCACACAACGATCTGATTTCCGCCAACAACCTATATGTATTCTCATTATAAGTCCATCCCAATGCATTGTAAACTACAAACTGTTTACAGAGATACCCTGTCGCACTGGCTCGAAAATCACCCTGAAAATAAAAAAATCAGTTCACCTGCGAGCACGCCTCAGGTGAACTGACTTTGATTCAAGTTAAATTATACCAACTCGATGATCGCCATCTCAGCGCAGTCACCACGACGGGGACCGGTCTTGATGATGCGGGTGTAACCACCGTTACGCTCTGCGTACTTCGGTGCGATCTCTGCGAACAGCTTTGCAACAACCTCTTCCTTGGTTACAAAAGCCATAGCCTGACGGCGGGTTGCCAGAGTGTTCTTCTTGCCCAGAGTGATCATCTTCTCACACAGGGGAGCGACTTCCTTTGCGCGAGCAACAGTAGTCTCGATTCTGCCGTTCTCCAGCAGGAAGGTTACCATTGCGCGGAGCATCGCCATACGGTGTTCGGTCGGACGGCCGAGCTTACGATTAGATGCCATTTTCGTATACCTCCAAAATATAGGTCGAAAGAAATAAAGCGGCAGCGCGGCAAACGCCGCCGCTATCGTGCTAAATCATCACGCGCTCCTGCGCACGCTGCACAGTAAGCGTGGTTTTTCTAAGGAACTTACTCCTCAGACTTTGCCAGCGAGAGACCCATAGCCTCCAGCTTGCCGATAACCTCTTCAAGGGACTTGCGTCCGAGGTTTCTTACCTTCATCATATCCTCCTCAGAGGTGTTGATGAGGTCTTCCACAGTGTTGATGCCAGCGCGCTTGAGGCAGTTGAAGGAACGAACGGAGAAGTCCAGTTCTTCAATGGTCATCTCCAGAACCTTATCATGCTGCGCCTCTGCCTTCTCAACAACAGTGGACTTAGAGCCGATCTCCTCTGAGAGATCAACAAACAGATCGAGGTGGTCGCGCAGAACCTTTGCGCCAAGCGAAACCGCATCGCGTGCGTTGATGGTACGGTCGGTCCACAGCTCAAGCGTCAGCTTGTCGTAGTCGGTCATGTTGCCGACACGGGTGTTCTCCACGGTATAGTTTACCTTATACACAGGGGTGTAGATGGAGTCTACCGGAATGACGCCAATCGCATTCTGATTGTTCTGCTTGTTACGTTCTGCCGGAACGTATCCACGGCCGGAGGCCAGAGTGATCTCCATAGACAGGCGCGCGTCACTCATCAGGGTTGCGATATGCAGGTCGGGGTTGAGGATCTCTACCTCGCCATCCGAATGGATGTCACCGGCTTTGACCTCGCCCTCGCTTGCAGCCTCGATATAGACGGTTTTTGGGCCGTCGCAGTAAAGCTTGGCAATAATGCCCTTTACATTGAGGACGATCTCAGTCACGTCCTCTTTCACACCCGGAATGGTGGAAAACTCATGTTGCACGCCAGCGATTTTGATGGAGGTCGCGGCAGTACCCGGCAGAGAGGACAGCAGGATGCGACGCAGGGAGTTGCCCAGTGTCGTACCGTATCCACGCTCCAGCGGTTCTACGACGAATCTGCCATAGGAGCCGTCTTCTGCCAGCTCCTCGCAATCAATGCGCGGCTTTTCAATTTCGATCATTGTAAGATACCCTCCTTTTCATGCGGCCAATTCACTTGCAAAATAGATGGAAATTTCACGCGCCACGCCAAAAAAGCAGGCGGCAGCGCGCGAAAAATGATCCAAGAAACGAGGGTTTGGCTTATTTGGAGTACAACTCGACGATGAGGTGCTCAGATACTTCGTAGTCGATGTCATCACGCGCAGGCATGGTAACGATCTTGCCTTCGAAGGAGTCGTTTGCCTTCTCGATCCACTTCGGGCAAGCCTTCTTGCCGTTCTCCTCGAGCAGGGTCTTGAACTTGGTTGCAGAGCGGGACTTCTCGCATACAGCAACAACGTCGCCCGGCTTTACCTGATAAGACGGGATGTTCACGCGCTTGCCATTTACGGTAAAGTGTGCATGGCTTACGAGCTGACGTGCCTCACGACGGGTGTTTGCAAAGCCCAGACGGTAAACAACGTTGTCCAGACGACGCTCCAGCTCCTGCAGCAGGATCTCACCGGTGATGCCCTGCTTCTTTTCAGCCTTCTCGTAGTACTTACGGAACTGCTTCTCCAGAACACCGTAGATGAACTTGACCTTCTGCTTCTCAGTCAGCTGCAGGCCGTACTCAGACTGCTTGCGGCGGGTCTGCTTCGGGTTGCGCTTGGTCTCCTTGGAGTAACCAAGAACTGCAGGGGAAATGCCCAGAGTCTTACATCTCTTCAGAATGGGCTGCGTATTCTTTGCCATTATTGGTTTCCTCCTTGATTATACTCTTCTTCTCTTCGGCGGGCGGCAGCCGTTGTGCGGGATCGGGGTAACGTCCTTGATCATGGTTACCTCGAGGCCGGTAGCCTGCAGTGCACGGATCGCAGCCTCACGGCCGGAACCCGGTCCCTTAACGTAAACTTCAACGGTCTTGAGGCCGTGCTCCATAGCAGCCTTTGCAGCGGTCTCTGCTGCGGTCTGTGCTGCGTATGGGGTGGACTTACGAGAACCGCGGAAGCCCATCTCGCCTGCGGAAGCCCAGCTCAGAGCGTTGCCGTTCAGGTCAGTGATGGTAACGATTGTATTGTTGAAAGAGGAGCGGATATGAGCCGCGCCCTTTTCGATGTTCTTGCGCTCACGGCGCTTGGTGCGCGTCTGAGCGCCCTTCTTCTGAACCTTAGCCATTATATGCTCCCCTCCTTACTTCTTCTTGTTCGCAATGGTCTTCTTCGGACCCTTACGTGTACGCGCATTGGTCTTGGTGCGCTGACCGCGAACCGGCAGACCACGGCGGTGACGAACACCACGGTAGCAGCCAATTTCAACCAGACGCTTGATGTTCAGACCGATCTCACGGCGCAGGTCACCCTCAACGGTGTAGCCGTGCTCGATGCACTCACGCAGCTTTGCTGCTTCTTCCTCGGTCAGGTCCTTGACGCGAGTATCCGGATTGATACCGGTCTGCTTCAGAATGTCGTTAGACAGCTTCCGTCCAATGCCGTAGACATAGGTCAGGCCAATCTCTACGCGCTTTTCACGCGGAAGGTCAACACCGGCAATACGTGCCATTTAGATTTACCTCCAAAGTATAGTTCCTGAGGCGTATGTTGCGGAAACCCGTCTAAGGGCCGCCTCCGCCCTTGTAGCGCCATGCGGTGCGCCGCATGTGCTTGTCGGTTCCGTCGTTTCATTTATCGGAGTGCGGATGCACCCCTCACAAAGAAGCGCGGGGAAAACTCCCACGGGAACAGCCACACGTTCTGCGCAGTCCGGCAACGGACTCGCAGTCGTTTGCGGCGTACTCTGATCCCCTGAATGGTCAGGCCCAGATCAGCCCTGCTTCTGCTTGTGCTTCGGATTGATGCAGATGACCATAACGCGGCCCTTGCGGCGAATGATCTTGCACTTTTCACAGATCGGCTTTACAGACGGTCTTACTTTCATGAGAAATAACCTCCATCAGATTTATAGATCGGTGGTGGAAACGGCTCCGCGGTCACTTTGGAGCCTCCGCCCGCCTTTTCATCACAAAGGGCGGTCCTTACTTGGAACGCCAGGTGATGCGGCCGCGGGTCAGGTCGTATGGCGACATCTGCACGGTGACCTTGTCGCCAGGGAGAATGCGGATAAAGTTCATGCGGAGCTTACCCGAGATATGTGCCAGGATCTTGTGCCCGTTGGGCAGCTCGACCTGAAACATTGCATTGGGCAGCGCCTCTATGACGGTACCTTCCAGCTCAATTACGTCGTCTTTAGCCATGTTTCGCTTACCTTCCTTGGTCAGTGTTTTGGTTTTCGTCTGCCCAGATGGACAGCGCCTTCCGGATATCGCTGTTGGTCAGCCTGCCCGTTTGGAGCAGCTTATCGCGGGTGCGCGCGTCGCAGTGCGCCTGAAATGCCGTATGCCGGCGCTTTTTGCGCTTGGGCTTTTCGGCGCGGCGCGTTTTGCCGTTTGCAACCCAGAGATAGCTTTCGTCCTCGCGCAATACGAGGAGGATCTCGTCTCTGTCACGCCCAGCCAGCGAAACCACCAGATCAGATACATGGGAACACATCATCACAGCACCTCACCGTCGATGCTCGTCAGGATCTCTGGCGCACCGTCGGTAATCGCAACTGTGTTTTCATAATGCGCAGACAGCTTGCCGTCCCGTGTCTTGACGGTCCAACCGTCAGACAGGACACGCACATCGTATACGCCGACATTGACCATCGGTTCGATCGCGAGGGTCATGCCTTTTTGCAGGCGGGCGCCATGCCCCGGTCTGCCGTAGTTCGGCACCTCAGGGGACTCATGGAGCTGTGAGCCAACGCCGTGCCCCACGAAGGAGCGCACGACTGAAAAGCCGTTGGCTTCTACATAAGCCTGCACCGCGGCCGAAATATCGGAAACGCGGCAGCCCTCTCGGGCAAACTTGATGCCCTCATAGAAGCTCTGCCGGGTTACCTCGATCAGCCGCTTGGCCTCATCTGAGACTTCACCGCAGGCGACCGTGCAGGCACAGTCCCCGTGGAAGCCACCGATATAGGCCCCGACGTCGATCTTTACGATATCGCCGGAGCGGATGACCCGCTTCTTGGAAGGGATACCGTGAATGACCTCATCATTGATCGATACACAGGCGCTTGCCGGAAAGCCGCCGTAGCCGAGGAAGGAGGGCTTTGCCCCAGCCTCCTCGATGGTGCGGCGGACGATCTGGTCAATCTCGTCCGTGGTAACCCCGGGAGCGACAGCGTCATGCCCCGCTTTCCGCGCCAAGGCGGTGATGCGGCAGGCGATGCGCATGCGCTCCAGTTGTTCATTCGTTTTGATCGGGATCATAGATCAAAGACCCAGCGCCTCACAGGCCAGCTTTTTGGTCTGCTCGATCCCCTGTTCGCCGTCAATGCTCTTGAGCTTGCCCTGCGCGCCGTAGTACTCCTTGAGCGGCTCGGTCTGCGCATGGTAGGTTTCAAGGCGCTGACGTACAACTTCTAACTTATCGTCTGCACGGATCTGCAATGCATCTCCGCAGGCATCACATACGCCCTCAGCCTTCGGCGGGTTTGCGACGATGTGATAGGTCGCACCGCACTTGGTGCAGGTACGGCGGCCGGTCATACGGCCTTCGATCACACTGTCCTCGACCTCGAGGGAAAGCGCACAGTCGATCTGTGCGATCCCATCCAGTGCCTCAGCCTGTGGGATGGTGCGCGGAAAGCCATCGAGGATGAATCCCTTCTGGCAGTCCGGCTGTGCAATGCGTTCCTTGAGCAGGTCGATGACCAACTCATCGGAAACCAGCTTGCCGGCATCCATGAATGCCTTGGCCTGCTTGCCCAGTTCCGTACCATTGCGGATCGCCTCACGCAGGATATTGCCTGTGGAGACGGACGGAACGCCCATCTTTTCGATGAGGTAAGATGCGAGCGTGCCCTTACCGGCGCCTGGTGCGCCTAAAAGAATCAAATTCACAGAAAATGCCTCCTAAATTACTCCAAGAAGCCCTTGTGGTGACGCATCATCATCTGTGCTTCGAGCTGCTTGACGGTTTCCAGTGCAACACCGACAACGATGATGACCGAAGTGCCGCCCAGCGCAACGTTACGCAGATTGGAGTTGAATGCGCCAATGATCAGCGGAACCAGTGCGACAACGCACAGGAAGATCGCGCCGACAAAGACAACCTTGCCCAGTGCCTTCATGATAAATTCCGAGGTCGGCTTGCCAGGGCGGAAGCCCGGGATATAGCCGCCGTTCTTCTTCAGGTTGTTCGCGATCTCGATCGGATTGAACTGGATCGACGCGTAGAAATAAGAGAACCCGAAGATCATCAGCGCATAGAGCGCGATGTAGAACGGAGAAGTCTGCTGGAACAGATTCATCAGCGAAGCACCGACCGTGCCAGCCTCCGGATGCCAGAACATCTGGATGGTTGCCGGCAGGGACAGGATCGAGGATGCAAAGATGATCGGCATAACGCCGGTTGCGTTCACCTTGATCGGCAGATGGGTGGACTGACCACCGTACATCTTGCGACCAACCACGCGCTTTGCATACTGGATCGGGATGCGACGCTCTGCATTGGACATATAGACGATAAATACAACCATTCCCAGTCCGACAACGACCATCAGGACGCCGGTGACGGGAGAGGTCTTAAACAGCTGCATGATTGCATTGGCCAAATGCGGCCCGCGGGAGATGATACCCGCAAAAAGGATGATCGAGATACCGTTTCCGATACCATTCTGTGTGATATGCTCACCCATCCACATGATCAGCGCAGTACCTGCGGTGAACGCCATGATGATGACGATTGCTGCCCAAGCGCCGGTCTCTGTCAGCAGACCCCAGCTCTTGAGGAGCATATAGTAGGAGAAGCCCTGAACCAGACCCAGCACGACTGCAAGATAGCGTGTCCAGCTGGCGATCTTCTTCTGGCCTTCCTCGCCGCCGTCCTTGACCATGCGCTCAAGCGCAGGGATCGCAACGGTCAGCAGCTGCAGGATAATGGATGCGTTGATATAGGGGGTGATACCCATTGCAAAAATCGTTGCATTGGACAAGCCGCCGCCGGTGAAGACGTCCATGAAGCCCAGAAGCGAGCCTCCGGCCATCTGCTGCGAAAACACCTGAGCCAGCTGCGCAAAATCAACGAACGGTACCGTAATAGAAGAGCCCAAACGGAAAATGAAGACAATGAACAGGGTGTACAGAATCTTCTTTCTGAGTTCAGCGACCCGCCAGGCGTTCTTTAAGGTCTCGAGCACCTTAGATCACCTCGGCCTTTCCGCCAGCCTTCTCGATCTTTTCCTTTGCAGAAGCAGAGAATGCCGCAGCCTTTACGGTCAGATTCTTGGTCAGCTCACCGTTGCCAAGGATCTTAACGCCGTCAAGCGCCTTGGAGATGATGCCGGTCTCGAGCAGCAGCTCGGTGGTAACCTCGGTGCCATTCTCGAAACGCTCCAGTACGGAAACGTTTACCGGTGCATAGGTGGTGCCGAAGATGTTGTTGAAGCCGCGCTTTGGCAGACGGCGTGCCAGAGGCATCTGGCCACCCTCAAAGCCCGGGCGAACGCCGCCGCCGGAGCGAGCCCACTGGCCCTTATGACCGCGGCCAGCAGTCTTGCCGTTACCGGAGCCTGCGCCACGACCCTTGCGGTATGCCTTCTTGGTGGAACCCAGAGCGGGCTGTAAGTCCTGAAGCTTCATGTCGTTACGCCTCCTCTACGATTTCGAGCAGGTAACTGATCTGAGCCAGCTTGCCGCGGGTTGCAGCGTTGTCCGGCTGAACAGTTACATCATTGATTTTCTTAAGACCCAGAGCGTGTGCGGTCGCAATGTGCTTCTGCTTACGACCAACCAGGCTCTTTACGAGGGTAATCTGAATGTTTGCCATGTCTGTTACCCCTCCTATTACAGTTCGTTAACGTCTTTACCACGAACTGCAGCAACCTCAGCAGCGCTGCGCAGGCTCTTGAGGCCTTCGATGGTCGCGGTTACGACATTCTGCGGATTGTTGGAACGCAGGCACTTGGTACGGATATCCTTGATGCCTGCTGCCTCGACAACGGCACGAACTGCGCCGCCGGCGATTACACCGGTACCAGGTGCAGCGGGCTTCATCAGCACGCGGCCGGCACCGAACTCACCGATCACCTCGTGCGGGATACTTGTGCCCTTGAGAGAGATCTTGATGAGGTTCTTCTTTGCATCCTCAATGCCCTTGCGGATCGCGTCGGGTACTTCGGAGGCCTTGCCCAGACCGAAACCAACGGTGCCCTTGCCATCGCCTACAACTACGAGAGCTGCAAACTTGAAGATACGACCGCCCTTAACAGTCTTGGATACGCGATTGAGAGCAACGACGGTTTCCTTGAACTCGTCCTCTCTCTTCTCGTTACGATCAAACTTAGCCATGTTTTACCTCCTCCCGACTTAAAACTGAAGGCCGCCCTCGCGAGCGCCCTCTGCGAGTTCCTTCACGCGTCCGTGGTACAGATAACCGCCGCGGTCAAATACGACATTCTCGATGCCCTTTGCCTTGCAGCGCTCTGCAACCAGCAGACCAACCTTCTTTGCAGCGTCCTTGTTGCCGCCGTACTCTGTGAAGTCCTTCTCGATGGTCGAAGCGGAGACGAGGGTCACGCCGGCTACGTCGTCGATCACCTGTGCATAGATGTTCTTTGCGCTTCTGTAAACGTCAAGACGCGGGCACTGAGCTGTGCCGGAGATCTTGCCGCGTACTCTCTTGTGGCGCTTCAGGCGCGCCTTGTTAGAATCCTTCTTAGAAACCATTTAAGCACACTCTCCTTTCTTACTTCTTCTTACCGCCGGTCTTGCCTTCCTTGCGGCGGATATATTCGTCAACGTACTTGATGCCCTTGCCCTTATACGGCTCCGGCGGACGCTTCTCACGAATCTCTGCTGCAAACTGGCCGACCTTCTGCTTGTCAGGACCGGAAATAATGATCTTGTTCGGGTTCGGTACCTCGATGGAGATACCCGGGATCTCGCTCATAACGACCTGATGGGAGAAACCGAGGTTCATAACCAGATCGTTGCCCTGCTTTGCAACACGGTAACCAACGCCGTTTACGTCCAGCTCCTTCTTGAAGCCTTCGGTAACGCCAACAACCATGTTGTTGATGAGGGAACGAGTCAGGCCATGCAGTGCACGGTTCTGCTTCTCGTCGTTCGGACGTGTAACGATGATCTCGTTGTTTTCAACAGCGACCTGCATGTTCGGATGCAGCTCGCGGGTCAGGGTTTCCTTTGCGCCCTTGACCGTGATGACATTGCCGTCCAGGGTGACTGTAACACCAGCGGGGATGGCAATAGGCATTCTACCAATTCTCGACATTGTGAATTACCTCCTTACCATACGAACGCCAGGACTTCGCCGCCAACATTCAGCTCACGTGCCTTCTTGTCGGTCATGACGCCCTTAGACGTAGAAATGATGGCAACACCCAGACCGCGGAGGACCTTGGGCAGCTCCTGTGTGCCAGCGTATACGCGCAGGCCGGGCTTGGACACACGCTTGATGCCGGTGATCGCCTTCTGGCGGTTTGCACCGTACTTCAGGGTGATGCGGATAACGCCCTGGTTGCCGTTGTCAACGAGCTGGAAAGACTTGATGTAGCCCTCGTCGAGCAGGATCTGCGCGATGGACTTCTTCATTTTGGACGCCGGTACGTCAACGGTTTCGTGACGAGCAGCGGCCGCGTTGCGGATGCGGGTCAGCATATCCGCAATCGGATCAGTGATCTGCATTTCTTTTGCTCCTTTCAGAAGTTTGGCGGTACTTCGTGTGGGATCGCCCACGGGTTGCCGCCCACTTTTCTTACTAACGCTGCCGTGACCCTTTCACGGCAGGTGCCGGGGAAAAATATAAAAATCGATGGTCTGCGTAACAAACCAGACCATCGACAATTATAACATAAGAACAGCCCGTCCACAATAGAAAAAATGCCGATTTTTCGCGCAAAAATTCCCCTCAGACGGGTAAAATGTTATAACGGCAGGTCGGCCGTTTTTCTCGCTCCAAAGACCGCGCCGGAAAAGTCCGGTTGACGGCCAGCGGGCGGGCGGCAGAAGCCTCTGCCGCGCCCCGATCGAAGATCGGCGGCTCACACGATGCGCACAATGCACATCTGTAGTTCATTATATCAAACGCTTCCGGGATTTGGCAAGTCTTTTTTGAAATTTTTTCAATTATTATTTTGAACAGTCTTCCTGATCCGATGTTTCCCGCTATCTATATGAGCCTGTAAAAAATGACTTCGGGACACATGATGCTGTCCCGAAGTCATTTCTCCTCGACGTGATGTTTATTTTTGTTCAGAACTTCTTGTTGAGATGCACTTCCTCCAGAGATGCTGTCAGTGCATCGAGATCCATTCCGACCTGTGCATTGATGGTTGCGACCACTGCACCCTCAACGATCGGACAGTCCACCATCCGAACATTGGATTCCGGATAGGATTCCAGTACCATTTCCGTTGTCATCACGGCACTGCCCATATCCATCAGCACGACAACGCCGTCCTCTGAATAGACAGCATCGATCGCCTCATAGATCTTCTGAAAGCTCGTACCAAACGTCCCTTCGTCTGTTCCGCCAGCGGCTGCGACCTTGGCTTCTCCCGCCATCAGTCTGGTATATTCAACGATACTCTCCGCAAGGCTCTTGCTGTGCGAAACGATTACAACACCGACCATACCCATTTCCTCCTACATCTGTTCTGCCGCTGTCCGGATCATGAACATTGCCGAGGTCGCGCCTGGGTCCTGATGTCCGATCCCGCGTTCCCCCACATAGCTCGCGCGTCCCTTGGTCGCGATCAGTTCCTTGGTATGTTCTGCGCCGGTCTCTGCCGCCTGTGCCCCAGCTTGCAGCGCCGTCTTTGCATCGTGTTCGGCTTCCCAAGTGGTCTTCATGGCTTCCATTGCAGGAACCAAGGCATCCAGCATGGTCTTTTCTTCTGTGGTAGACCGTCCGCGCTCCCCGACCCCTTGGATCCCTGTCTGGAAGGCATCCAAAAATTCATCGAACGTGATCTCGTGCTTTCCGGCGAGCTTCATGCCCATCTTCATAAACAGCGTGCCATACAGCGGGCCGGAGGAACCGCCGACCGCGGAAACCAGCGTCATTCCTGTGGTTTTCAGGATCGTTCCGATATCCTGCTCCGCCATCGTGCCGAGCTTTGTCTTGACCGCCTCAAAGCCCTTGCACATATTGATGCCATGATCGTTGTCCCCGATCGGGCGATCCAGCTCGGTCAGATAGTCTCTCTCTGCGATGATTCGATCGCTGATCGCATCCAGCAGCGAGATCAGCTTGGTTTGGTTCATTGCCATATCCTGTTCTCCTATCGTTATGCTTTGTATGCCGGCGTATCTGCCTCTGCATCCAGCAGCTCCTTCATTTCATCATCCAGACGGAGCAGCGAGATCGAAAATCCTGCCATCTCAATAGAGGTCATATAGTTGCCGACCAACGTCTTATAGACCTTGATCCCTTTCTCTGTCAGGATATCAGACACGCGGTTATTTACAATAAAACAGCTCCATCAGCGGTGTTGCACCCGATCCATTTACCAGAACAGCGACTTCATGCCCTGTATAGTCAAGATCGGCAAGGATACGCTCCATCAGCATATCCACGACTTCATCTGCCGGACGCAGGGTCTCGCGCTGTGTGCCCGGTTCTCCATGAATACCGATACCCACTTCCATTTCGTCCTCGGAGAGCTCAAAGCCCGGCTTTCCCGAGGCCGGAACGGTACACGGCTGGATCGCCATGCCCATCGTGCGCACATTGTCTACGACCTTCTGCGCAATGGCCTGTACCGTATCCAGATCCGCGCCGGTCTCAGCCTTCGCGCCTGCGATCTTATGCACCAGCACCGTACCTGCCACACCACGACGACCCACGGTGTACAGGCTGTCCTTGACCGCAACGTCATCATTGACGATGACCTGCTTCACCGGAATACCATCCATTTCCGCCATCTCGCCTGCCATCTCGAAGTTCATCACGTCGCCCGTATAATTCTTGACGACCATCAAAACACCGGCTCCGGCAGAAACCGCCTTGATGCCCTCATAGATCGGTTCGGGAGAAGGCGAAGTAAAGACAGCACCTGCAACCGCTGCATCCAGCATACCGGTCCCCACATAGCCGCCATGTGCCGGTTCGTGTCCGCTGCCGCCGCCGCTGATGAGTGCGACCTTGCCCTGCTTTTTATTCGCGCGCACGACTACATTGTATCCATCCAGCTTTTTGAGATACTGCGGATATGCCTTGACCATACCCAAAATCATCTGATCTTCTACGAGTGCAACATCATTGATTATCTTTTTCATGTAAAAATCCTCCCGTACGAAAAATCTCCATACATTTACTGACGCGCAACATTCCTTGTTGCAACGATATCCACGCCTGTTCCCAAGATATCCGGTACGATGACCTGCCCGATCGACACAGGTGCTGCGATCTGCACTGTCTGCAAGGCACGCACACAGGCAAAGATCTTATCCTTCGGGATATCTGCCGCGGTCTTGACTGAGACTACCGGAAGCTGTCCCCCTGTCACCTTGACCGTACTCGTCACGATGCGGGTCGGGTTGGTCATCTCTTTTCGGGCATGGTTTTCTCCGATCTTACAGGTATTTCCCGTGATCGAAACGATCTCCTCACCCTCCATCTCCAATGTGATCGCACAGCCGAGCGGACAGCCGATACAGGTCAAATTCACCGTTTTCATATCATACGCCCTCCAGTTTTACACACAATGCGTCTGCATCCGGATGTTCCAGGATCGCCTGACACTTGAGCTGCACCGTTTCCATCTCACCCGGCGCCATGATCCGGCGCTTACGGCTGTACAGCAGCGTATCCCCTGCATAGACTGCGATCTTTTTATCCTGATATACACCATCCACACGGAAACGGAGCGTCATGCTTCCATTGGGGTCGAGTGCTTCCGGACGAACGGCAGACGGAACGGTATAACGCACACCGTCCTTCCCCTGTATGGGCAGAGTCCTGCCGCCGGTCTCCCGAACACCGTGGATGTAGCCGGCCGCATGGCGTCCGGCATCGGCGGCCTCCTCGGAAACATAATCTACGAGATCATGCACATGCAGCACATTTCCTGCTGCAAATACGCCAGGGATGCTCGTTTCCAGACTCTCATTGACCGCCGGACCGTTGGTCACGGGATTGAGCATCACACCTGCGCCACGGCTCAGTTCATTTTCCGGGATCAATCCGCAGGAGAGCAGCAGCGTATCGCAGTCATAGGATTCTTCCGTACCTGCGACCGGCTTGCCGTTCTCCACGCGCGCGAGCGTCACACCCTCCACGCGTTTCTTGCCGCGGATCTCCACCACGGTATGACTGAGCTTCAACGGGATGCCGAAGTCGTCCAGACACTGTACGATATTGCGCTTGAGACCGCCAGAGTATGGCATCAATTCCGCAACGACCTGCACCTCTGCGCCCTCCAGCGTCATACGCCGTGCCATGATGAGTCCGATGTCACCCGAGCCAAGGATGACGACCTTCCGTCCGGGCAGATATCCCTCCATATTCACGAGCCGCTGTGCCGTACCGGCAGTATAGATGCCTGCGGGACGCGAGCCGGGGATATTGAGTGCCCCTCTGGGACGCTCCCGACACCCCATCGCCAGCAAAACAGCGGTTGGATGGAGTTGGAACAGTCCGTCCTCCCGATTCATTGCCGTGACTGTTTTATCCGATGCCAGATCGAGCACCATTGTGTTCAGCTTATAGTCGATCCCACGCGCCTTGACCTGTTCGATGAACCGCGCGGCATATTCCGGTCCGGTCAGTTCCTCCTTGAACGTATGCAGTCCAAAACCATTGTGGATACACTGGTTGAGGATACCGCCAAGCTCATTGTCACGCTCCAAAATCAGGATCTTCTGAACGCCCGCATCTCTTGCGGCTGCGGCGGCTGCCAGCCCTGCCGGTCCGCCGCCAATGATAACAAGATCGTACTCTTTCATAAACAGCCTCCTTACAGCGCGTCTTTGTTGATGCCAACAATGAACCCGGAACCTGCTCCGGCCTTGGTGATCTCCGACATCGGCACCCCAAGCTCTCTCGACAGGATCTCCATCACCTTCGGACTGCAAAAGCCGCCCTGACAGCGTCCCATGCCCGCCCGCGTGCGGCGCTTGACGCCGTCAACGCTTCTCGCACCCGGTGTGCGATGGATCGCATCTATGATCTCACCCTCCGTGATGGTCTCACAGCGGCAGATCACGGTGCCGTATGCAGGAGCTTGTTGGATCAGGGCACTGCGCGCCTCCATAGGCAATGTCTTCGGGTCGAGGATGCCCTTACGCGTGCCGTCGAACGTGGGGTCCTCTGCAAGATGTAAAATATCGTCCACGATCCCAGCCACCATGACCCCGATCGCAGGGGCGCTGGACAGTCCCGGAGACTCGATTCCGGCACAGTCCACAAAACCGGGCTTTACCTCTCCAATAAAAAATTCATGCCGTGCTTCATGGGCGCGCAATCCGGCAAAGCTGGTGATGGTCTGGCGCAGGGGCAGATCCTTGACCGCGATCCCTGACTTCGCACGCACCTCATCCAGCCCCATCTGCGTCGTTGCCGTATCATCCTTGTCCTCGATATCGATCGCCGTAGGGCCTACGATGATATTTCCATGCACCGTCGGGGCAACCAGCACCCCTTTTCCCAGCTTCCCCGGAAGCTGGAAGATCGTATGGCTGACAAATCCGCCCACCGCACGATCCAGCAGGAAATAATCTCCGCGGCGCGGCGTGATCTTCATTCGATCCTCCGTGATCATATTATGGATCTCGTCCGCATGAACGCCTGCCGCATTGACAACGACCCTGCCCTCCAGCTCGCCTTTCGGGGTCGTGACTTTCCAGCCCCCTGATATGGGTACGATATCGGTGACTTCGCTGTCAAATTGAAACTGTACACCATTTTTTGCCGCATTTTCTGCCAGCGCAAAGGTCAGACCAAAGGGACAGATGATCCCGCCGGTGGGGGCATAGAGGGCTGCCACCGCATCGTCTGAGATATTGGGCTCCATCTGCCGGAGCTCGTCCCGCTCCACGATCCGCAGTCCCTGCACACCGTTTGCTTTTCCGTTCTCATACAGCCGTACCAGATCCGGACGGTCCTCCTCACTCATCATAATGACCAGCGAGCCATTGACCTTGAAATGGATATCGAGATCCTTTGCCAGTTGCGGCATCATCTGACTGCCCTGTACATTGAGCTTTGCCATCAGGCTCCCGTGCTTGGCATCATATCCCGCATGCACGATGGCAGAGTTCGCTTTCGATGTCCCACAACAAACATCTTCTTCGCGCTCTACCACTAAAATATTTGCCTGCTTGCGCGACAGCTCCCGCGCAATGGCACAGCCGGAAACACCTGCTCCAATGATAATCACATCATACACGAACAACACACCTTTCCAAACTGGGGAATATCCTCCATTTGAGGCGACAGGATACAGCCTGTTCTCTGCAAAATCACGCCTGACCCACTGAGGCGATGGAGCTATGCCATCGCCTCAGATCCGTCTTATTTCATGTTTTTACGTTTGCCGTCCTGTTCCACCCGAATTTCTCCAGCCTTATTCCTCTTTCGCCCAATCATACGAGCACTTGACAGCCTTGTTCCAGCCGCGGATACGTTTTTCACGTTCTTCCGGTGCAATATCCGGTTCAAAGGTGCGGTCGATCATCCAGTTGGCAATGACATCTTCCTTACTCTTCCAATAGCCGACTGCCAAGCCTGCAAGATAGGCTGCGCCCATCGCCGTTGTCTCGACACAGCGCGGACGGTGTACCGGTGCATCGATGATATCCGCCTGCGTCTGCATGAGATAATTGTTTTCCGAAGCACCGCCATCGACCTTGAGGGCTGCCAGCTTGATGCCGGAATCTGCCTTCATCGCCTGCAATACATCATTGGTCTGATAGCACAGGCTGTCCAGCGTTGCACGGATGATATGATACTTGTTCACGCCGCGCGTCAGTCCAACGATCGCGCCTCTTGCGTACTGATCCCAATGCGGTGCACCCAGTCCGGTAAACGCCGGAACCACATAGCACCCATGGGTATCCTTTACCTTTCTCGCCATATACTCGGAGTCCGGCGAGGAGTCGATCAGCTTGAGCTCATCGCGCAGCCACTGGATCGCCGCACCTGCCACAAAGATAGAGCCTTCCAGCGCATATTCTACCTTGCCATCCAAGCCCCAAGCGATCGTGGTCAGCAATCCGTTCTTACTGAAAACCGGCTTTTCTCCGGTATTCATCAGCATGAAGCAGCCGGTTCCGTATGTATTCTTCGCTTCACCGGGCTTGAAGCAGGTCTGTCCAAACAATGCCGCATGCTGGTCACCGGCTGCACCCGAGATCGGGATGGGTGCACCAAAATACTGTGCGAGCGCATCTCCATAAATGCCGCTGCTGGGCTTTACTTCCGGAAGCATGGATTTCGGGATGTTGAGCTCTGCGAGCAGTTCATCATCCCATTGCAGGGTATTGATATTGAAAAGCATGGTGCGCGATGCATTGGAATAATCGGTTGCATGTACCTTGCCGCCGGTCAGCTTCCAGATGAGCCAGCTGTCCACGTTGCCAAAGAGCAGCTCGCCCTTCTCTGCCTTTTCGCGTGCCCCCGGTACATTTTCCAGGATCCAGCGGATCTTTGTGCCCGAGAAATATGCATCGATGACAAGACCGGTCTTTTCGCGGATCTTATCCGTCCAGCCCTTTTCTTTCAGGGAGTCGCAGTATTCGCTGGTACGACGGCACTGCCAGACGATCGCATGGTAAACGGGTTCTCCGGTATTCTTATCCCAAACGATGGTGGTCTCGCGCTGGTTGGTGATGCCGATCGCCGCGATATCTCCGGCAGTCGCGTTGATATTTGCCATGGCCTGCTGAGCCACCTCCAGCTGAGTGGACCAGATCTCATTTGCATCATGCTCTACCCAGCCCGGCTTCGGGAAATATTGGGTAAATTCTTTCTGTGCAACTGAGCAGACATCACAGGTTTCATTAAAAAGGATACAGCGGTTTGAAGTCGTGCCTGCGTCTAATGCCATAACATACTTTGCCATTTCAAATTCCTCCTGCGTTTCAAGTAAAATTCGATTTCTTCTGCGTGCAAGATCCAGCCTGTGTACACTTGGTCGCTCGCTGGATCAGCCTATTGGAATGCGATGGGGTCTGGCTATTTTGTCTGACTGCGGGGGCGGATCGCTCTGTGCTGAGAAAATTCCTTTCCTGATGGATCCTGTCTGTTTCAGCTATCTATAGTCTACTACTGTTCCGCTCTGATTTCAACAATTTTCATGCAGTCTGCACAATTTTTTACATCATTTCCAATGATAGATGTTATGACCAACTGCCGAAAAGAAGCATTATCCCTTGTATACGATGTATTTTTCTTACATGCATTTGTCTCGTGACTGTCCGTGATTATTGCATTCACATGAGGTGGAATTTTTCCTCAAGTAAATCACTTCTATCACACTGGCTTCCCTTTCTGCTTTCATCTTATACAGCACCAATATTATATCATTTTGAGAAAATCTATAAACCTTTATAGAACGGATCAGGATGCCATAATGCAAAAAAAGCGCACAGCCGAAGCCGTGTGCTTTGAACGTCACTTTGGAAAAGCTCCTCATTCCCAAGAAGCCTTACGAACACCCCAGTCAATCGCGCTGGGCAATTTTATAGTCAATGTCAATATCGCCGCCATTCGGCACCGGAACAGCCTTGCATTTATACGCCTTCGAGATATCGCCTATATCTGCCGAAATATGTCCTTGTGCACCCAGCTCAATGGTGCGCTTTCCCTTACCATTGATGGTAATTGCGACCGAAATCGTGCCATTATTTTGAACCCAGAAATTAACAGTTTTTCCATTTTTACTTGTCAATGCTTTTGTTGTCTCAAACTCAGAACCAGCTGCACCTCCTTCCGCAAGATCTATTCCATACGGTTGCATCTGTGCCATGTATTATAATACATTAAATTTTAAAGGTTCTATAATAAATGTTGGGGTCAGGATTTCTCCTGACCCTTAAATTTGAAAAAATAGTTGAGCATTGAGACAAAATCACTTATTGTTAAAGTACCCCTACCAAACAAAAAGGAAGTGTCGCAATGCTCATAAGAAATGATATCACAGAATTGCTCGGATTAGAAGATGTAAAACAAGTCAAAAATATGGAAGGTACACTTCATATATGGCTAGAGCTGCCTTTAAAACCACATCAATGCCCAAGCTGTGGTGCGGCTACAGCGAAAGTTCATAATCATCGAGAGCAAAAAATCAAAGATATCCCACTAGGGCGAGCAACCTACTTACATTTAAGAAAAGACGATACCGCTGTCCAGAATGCGATAAGCATTTTGCGGAGAAAAATACATTCCTTCCGCGTTATTATCGTTCTACCAGTCGGCTCATTGCACAGATTATTCATGCATATCACCACACAGTATCCTCCACGGATATTGCAGCACGCTACCATGTCTCTGTATCAACTACTTTACGATATTTTGACCATGTTTCGCACAAGTGCCATGAGCTTCCAGAGGTCTTAGCTATTGATGCGTTCAAAGGGAATGCTGGTGGGCAAAAATATCAAAGCATTCTCACAGATGTGCAGCATCATCGCGTTTTAGATATTTTACCAAGCCGATACGAACCGGATCTTTTCAACTATTTTAAACAATTCCCGAACAGAAATGAGGTAAAATACTTTGTTTCTTATATGAATCCTCATTTTCGTGCAGTTGCGAAAGTGTGCTTTCCGAATGCAAAATGTGTAGCAGATCGATATCATGTCACACGTCAGGCGTGCTGGGCAATGGAAAATGTGCGTAAAACCGAGCAGAAAAATTCTCCAAACGATTTCGTTTGTACTTTAAGCACAGCAAGAAGCTCCTATTTAAGCCGTTATATAAGCTCGCTGAGGATGAAATGGATCGCCTTGCCCTAATGTTTGAAATATCACCTCGCTTGGCTGCCGCATATCGCTTGAAAAATGAATTTGTGCATGTAATGCACTCTCACAGTTCAAAAGCCGGCAAACCTCTTTTGCTCAGCTGGATGAAAACTGCTTCTGAAGCAGCACTTCCGGAATTTGAGGCTTGCTTAAAAGCCTGCCGGAATTGGTTTCAGGAGATCTTAAATGCTATGGATTCCCCTTGGAGTAATGGTTTCACAGAGGGATATCACAACAAAATCAAAGTCTTAAAGAGGGTCTGCTATGGTGTCCGTAATTTCGAACGCTTCAGAAACAGAATTTTGTTTTGTGGTTCTTAATCTACTATAGAAGCAGTGCTGGACTTTTAGCCCAGCACCGCCTTGGATGTTTTATTTTTGTCTACCCCAACTATTGACAAAGAGCCAAAGAAAACTGGACAGATAACACATCTGCCCAGTTTTGTGTATGCTTTTACCAAAGCCATTCTACTCGCTTTTTTCAGACAGAATACCCCTATGGAGCAGTTCCATCCCGCAATAACCTTAAGAGGTTCTGTCTTACATTGTCTGCGTCTAAAATCTCATGTTTCCTCGTATTTGATTTTCCGCTGCTTACATAATTCACATCACCCAGCACAACTTGCTTGAGCGAATCACCCGTAAATACAAGAAGCATCACATCTGCATCATCCATTGAATATGCCCCTACATCCTCCAGTATTCGCCGCTCTTTACACGTTGCCAGATAGTTTAGAATGCTATCTTCATCATATTCTTCAAGTAGTACCAGTTCATCTTCCGCATTTCGGACTTTAACAATATCCACAGCACCCAATTTTGGGTCTGGAACGATTGGAACGGGCTTCCAATACAAATAAGCAGAGAGCACCACCAAACCGCTGACAACAAGCACACCAGCAATCTTTTTATAACTCATAACTCAAACGTCGTATGTCCGATTATGAGCTCTACAGGGAAATCGTCTCTTCCTGATCCGAAAAACTTAATCGCAGCTTCGGGAGCATTTTTAAAATTCTCTGTATACTTAGTTATATTGAGGCGATTTTCCTTATATTCCCTCGCCCCATTCAAAGCATAATACTGGTATGTATCTTGCTGCTCTAACCATACTTTTTCTGTCTGGGAACCTTTCTCGTATCCGCCAGCTGCTGTATTGTATACATATGTATTTTTAACAAGCTTATCATAACTCACATTGGAATAAAAGCGATCTGTCTGCATTCCTTTCTTGACGGGGCTATGCAACTTTTCATAAAAATCTAATGCACTTAGTCCCGCACCGAATATAGATATCTTTTGAGAAACGATTCCTGTCCCTGAAATCACTAAATCAACTAGACTTGATGCTATATCCTTACAATCCTCTCCATCAGACTCCAATGCTGCTGTCATGTGCCTATACTCAGTAATATAATCTTGCATTGTATAACCCTTATACTGATAAGGATCTCCAGCAGTAGTGTTTCCTGACAAAAAAGACACACTTGGTTCAAAAACAGTAACTTCCAAGGAATCATTCCCATGCTGTGTTTGTTCTCTCACAACTTCAGAAATCTGTTCTGCTACTTCAATAGGAAGATCATATTCTCGAGCTATATCTGTCCCCAATTGATACCTATCAACATTGACATCTAGCTTCTTTTTTCGTTGA